>NZ_JBFUMY010000011.1:0-223669 GCF_054049135.1 Kitasatospora sp. P5_F3
ACGGGTGTAGTCCGCCTCGCCGCGTGGCCCGTCCGGTCAGGCGAACTTGAGTCTGGTCTGGTCGGTCCAGCCGGCACCGACCACTCGGGAGGTCCCCCAACCCGAGACGGTGACGTCCGGGTTGGGCCAGGCCAGCAGATCACCGTTGTCCTGAACTCGGACCAGGTCGTCCCGGTGGTCTCCGTCCAGGTCGGCGAAGAACACCCGCGACGGGTCGGAGAACCCGGAACCGATGACCCGGTCGGCGCTCCAAGTCCCGCCCAGAGCATTGACGTTGACCCAGGCTCGCAGGTCGCCGTTGCTGTCGACGTGCACGAGGTCGTCCCGGCCGTCGGCGTTGAGGTCGGCGAACCGGACCCGAGCGGGGTCGGCGAAGCCGGTGCCGATCTGGCGCTGGGCTCCCCAACTGTTGGTGATGCCCTCGATGTTGGGCCAGGCCTGAAGGGTGCCGTCCGCCTCGATCCTGATCAGGTCGTCCCGGCCGTCGCCGTCGAGGTCGGCGAACCGCAGGCGCGCCGGGTCGGGGAAGCCCTCGCCCACCTTGCGGCCGGTCCCGTAGCCGTCGTTGAGGCCGTCGGTGTTCGGGTATCCGCGGAGCACGCCGTCCGGCTTGAGGTAGATGAACTCCTTCTTGCCGTCCCCGTCGAGGTCGGCGAAGAAGGCCCTCGCCGGATCGGTCGAGGTGCCTGCGGAGTACCGCTCCGGGCCCCAGGAGCCGTGCAGGCCGTCGATGTTGGGGGCACCCCAGAGCTTGCCGTCGGACTTGATCCGGACGGTTTCGGCCCGGGAGTCACCCGTCATCGATGCGCCCTTGCCGGCGATGCCGAGCCCGGCGGTCACCCGGCCGTCCCACCGGAGGGTCCGGGTGAAGGCGGTGCCGTCGGTGGTGCGCATCGTCCAGAGGTTGGTCTGGGTCGCGGATGCGCGCTCGACCAGGACCGCCTCGTCGGGGCCGGTGTTGTCGACGTTGGCGGTGGACGGCTCCAACCTGTTCCAGTCCAGCGCCTCGGACGAGCGCTGCACCTCTGCTGCGAAGGCGTCACCGGCGACGTTCCCGGTGCTGGTCAGCGTCCGGAAGATGGTCTGGTTCGGCGCGGTGTTGTAGAAATCCCCGAGGTCGTCGCGTCCGTCACCGTTGAAGTCGCCGGCGACCGGCTTGACCTGGTTCCAGTCCGAGCAGCCGCTCTCCTTGACGCCGGAGAACCCCTGGGTGACGGAGCCCCGGGCGCCGGGCTGACGGAAGGTGTCGATGCTCCAGTCGCAGTTGCCGTCCCAGCGGTAGAGGACCGCGATCTCCTGCCGCCTGTCCGGCGCGTTGTCGAAGTCGCCGACGACGGCCTTGACCCGGTCCCAGCAGAACCCGTTGACGTTGCTGGCCCAGGCGGGCTGAGTGAAGGAGCCGCTGAACGCCGTGCCGGTGGAGTAGTACACCCAGAGCTTGGTCAGGCAGCTGCCGTAGTTGTAGTAGAGACCGAGGTCCGCTTTCCCGTCGCCGTCGAAGTCACCTGCGACCGGCTTGATGTTGCTGGTGAGCCAGCCGGGGTTGCTGCCGGAGTCCAGCGCAGGGGTGGTCGGCGGCTGGTAGGTGGTGCCGTCCGACCGGTAGATCCATCCGGTGATCCGGCCGCCGGTCTCCTGACGGATCATCGCGAGGTCGGTCCGTCCGTCGCCGTCGAAGTCACCGCGCACGGTCTGTACGTCGGAGGCCGCGTACCCGTTGTTGATCTCGACGCCGACCGGCGGGTAGCTGCCCGTCGCCGAGGCCTGCCAGGTGTAGACCGAGCTCTGGGTGGCGTTGTCGGAGAAGACCGCGGTGGTGTCGGCGAGCCCGTCGCCGTTGGCGTCTCCCCGTCGGCCGGGCGCGGTGTTCTGGTTGTAGGCGGCCATCACGTCGAAGGACGCGGTACCGAGGCTCTCCTGCCCGGCCCGGTTGACCGCCTTGACGAACAGCCAGGTCGGGTCACTGGTCCACTGGGTGACCGGGATCGTCGCGGTACCGTCCGGGCCGGCGGCCACGGTCATCGTGAACGCACCCTGGCGGGTGCCGTACCGGTACCTGACGATGCCGGTGTCACCCGGTGCCGGGCTGAGCGTGACGGCCCTGGCGGTGCCCATCGGCACGCCGAACTCACCGCAGGCGGGCGGATCGCAGCGCGAGCTGACCAGCGGGGTGCTCGCCGCCCCCAGGTCGATCTCGAACTCGCAGCCCGGAGCCGTCGTTCCGCTCCACGCCAGACCGTCCCAGGTGGACGCCCGGTAGGTGTAGACGACGCCTGCGGCGAGCGTGCCGGCCGGGACCGGGGCCCAGGTCTGGGCGCCGCCACTGGCCACCGACTGCGCCGGGTTCTGGCCGGCCGGAGGGTCGGAGTAGACCGTCGCGCCGTCGCTCTTGCGGACGACCTCCAGGCGGGCTCCGACGTTGTCGCCGTTGGGGTCGGAGAGCTTCGCCGTGAACTGCGGTGAGGTGGAGGTGAGATAGCTCCGGTCGGGCCCGGTGGCGCAGGGCTTGGACGGGACCATGGCCAGCGCGGCGGGAGCGCTCGGGGCGTGGTTGTACTCCACCACGAGCCGCGTCTCACCCGGTGTCAGCAGCTTGTAGACGCCGCTGGTCGCGGTGTTGATGCCGAAGGTGATTCCGTTGGACCAGTTGTTGCTCGCCGCTTCCTGCAGCTTGGCCCGGAAGGTCTCGTTGCTGGGGAAGTACAGCCCGTTGGCGTCCCCGCAGCCGAATGCGGAGGACATCCAGGCGCCCCAGCCCGAGTTCGACCAGGTGGCGTTCTGCGGGACCTGGGAGTTGATGTGCAGGTTCATCGCCGTCGAGGCGTCGCAGTTGGTCGCGGAGTTGACCACCACCTTGAGCTGCGCGCTGCGGACGGTCGAGCCGAAGATCGGGTCCACCCAGAAGCGGAAGATCCCCCGCCACTCGCGACTGCCGTCGGGCCCGACCTTGATGGCGTTGCCCTGGACGCCCCAGTAGTTGGTGGTGGTGTGCTGGCTCTCGAAGATGTTCCAGTCCCACATCGGGCGTTCGAGGTAGGTCGGGTCGATCACCAGCGGGAAGCGGGCGGCCGGGTCGGTGAGCATCGCCCGGTCCGGCACGACCTCCAGCTGACGGTCGGTCACCTTGACGGCGACCTTGGCCTGCTTGGCTTCACCGGCCGGTACGGGCGTGACCCGGTGATCCGCGGCCGGCGTGTCCCACATCGCCGGATCGGCGGAGGCGAAGACCGCCTTGCCGGTCGAGTCCTTGGCGGTGAGGGCACCTGAGCCGTTCACCTCGGTGGTCAGACCGGTGTTCGTCAGGCCGAACTTGACGCTCTGCAGGGCCGGATTCCTCGCCGCTGTCGGGTTCTTGACGACCAGGAGGTGGCTGAAGCCGGTCGAGGTCGCGTGCAGCACCAGGTCGGTGCCCGGGAGCACGTCGGCGTACGTCGCGGAGTCACCGTCCAGCGTGGGCTTCGGGAGGGCGGACGGCCAGCTGAGGCCGAACTCCTTGCCGTCCTTGGTCATCCGTACGAGCTGGGCGGCGCCACCGCCGGAGAACACCAGGTCGGTGACGGCCGCCTTCGGAGCGACCGTCCCGTCCGCGCGGACGGCGAGGGTGGTGTCGACCGGTATCCAGGTGTTGCCGTGCCTGACCCGGACGGCGGTCGGCGCGAACTCGGCGGTCAGGTGGCCGTCCGGATTCGCGAACACCTGCGCCGCCTCGGTCCGCCGGTCGAGCACCTCGACCCGCTTGCCGGAGTGCTTCGCTGCGGCGACGGCACCGGACTCACTCGCCGCCTCGGTCACCGCCGGCAGGCTGCCCGCCGACTCCCGCGCGGCAGCCGACCCGACACCCAGCGGCAGCATCGTCGCGGCAACGACGACTGCAACTCCCAGCCCGCCTTTTTGGATGGCCCGAGAATAGCCAAATCTTGTTCTTGCCAATCGCACGGTACTCTCCTAGTTCAATTGCCTTGAAGTGCCCATCAAGGGCAGATTTGGCTTATTCGGACCGGAATCCCTGGTGGATCCGACCAACTCGCGAGTGACTACCGTACGAATCTCGTAGCCGGTCCTGCCGTCCGGCATTTTGACCGAGGCCCATTTCTCCTCGGCGTAGTAAACGAACGTCGGATACTCCCAGTGCACCCGATTCGCGTCGTTGACATAGGAATCCGTGGTCTTTACGGTCTTCTTCACCTTCTCTCCCTGCTTGTACTTCACGCCAAGGTCGATCAAATTGGCCTTCCCGCCGACGCTCAGCTCCATTTCCGTGGACCACTCGACCTCGAAGATTCTCTCCTCACTACCCCCCGGTATCACCGTCACCGGCGAATACATGGTCACCGACTTGTCATCTTGCGGAACTCCGTCGTACAGGACGTGCCGCCCCTCCAACTGGTACTTCGCCTTGAGAAGCTTGAGGCCCTTACCCGAGTCCGAGCACACCTTGGAACAGGCGCCGACAATGAATTTCGGTACCTGGGGGTGCCGCCGCGCATCCGTGGGATCGTCCGGCACGGTCATGTAGTTCGGGCTGTAGTCCATCTGGTTCTGGCCGTGGTTCGAGTGGTCCTCGTTGACCGGGCGGCCGGTGTCCGGGTCGAGGGGGATCATTCCGGTGGGGTCGCTGAGGGTGGCCGGGCTGTTGTTGGCGTAGGCGTAGCCGTTCAGCTGTTGTGGGTCGTTGGAGTTGGTCACCGGGTCGTCGGAGATGAACCGGCCGAGGGCCGCGTCGTACTCGCGGGCGTCGAGGTGGATCAGACCCGTGGAGACGTCCTTGGTCTTGTTGAGGAAGCCGTGGTCGTCCGGCCAGCTGATCGGGGCGCCACGGTCCTCGCCGAAGGGGAGGGACCTGCGCCGGGTGACCGCGAGGGTGGCCGAGTCGAAGGCGAGCGTCGAGGTGCCGTGCTGGTCGCCCGACAGCCAGGACACCGTGCCCGCGCTGGTCCGCATCGCGAGGACCCGGGAGCCGAGCCCGTAGTAGCGAGTGCCCGTCACCGAGCCGCCGGACAGGCGGAGTTCGGTGCCGCCGACGTAGAGCGTGGTGCCGGTGGGGTCCTTGCGGAGCAGGCGGGTGCCCTCCGCGTCGTAGACGTAGTCGGTGGTGCTGGTGCCCGCGACGATCCGGGTGACCTTGCCCTCGGCGTCCCAGGTCAGCTGCTGTCCGGGGCGTGCTGTGGTGTTGCCGGTCCGGTCGTAGCTGTAGGCGTCGGTGCGTGCACCGCTCGGTCCGGTGGTGGCGACGGAACTGAGCAGATCGGGCTGCGGCTGGCCGACGGCCGGGTAGGTGTAGGTCTGGTCGGTGCGGCCGGAGCCGAGCCGCAGGGCCTGGGTGGCCCGGTTGCCGGCCTGGTCGTAGGTGTAGGAGGCCCAGTACTTGACGGGGTCGTTGGCGGGCGGGGTCACCGGGTTGGCGCACGTGGCCGTGGACGGCGTCCAGGCCTCGGTGAGGCGGCCGAGCTGGTCGCTCCGGAAGCACTGGTAGTCCGCCGGCACACCCGTGGTGGCGCCGGGCTGGCCGAAGATCGAGGTGACGTTGCCCGCCGGGTCGTACGTGTAGCGGGTGTCGCCCTGGGTCTTGCCGGCCACCTCGCGGTCGGTGACCGTCCGGGTGAGCCGGTGGGTGGCCTGGTCGTACTCGTTGCTCAGCCAGACCGACTTGCCGAGCGCGCCGAGGCTGACCTGGGCGATCTCGCCGAGCGGGGTGTAGGCGGCGTTGCGGACGTACGTGGTCTGAACGGCGCCGCTGCCGTCCTTGGCCTCCAGGCGGGTCGGGTTGCCGAAGACGTCGTAGCCGTGGTCCAGCTTCTCGGCCGGCAGACCACCGACGGCGGGCTGGCTGGAGGTGGCGATCTCGCCGCCGGCCAGGTAGGTCATCGACACCGGGTAGGTCCCGGCGAGGGCGCCCTCGGTGGCCGGGATCGTCACCGAGGTGCCGGTCGGCCGGTAGCCGGCGTCGTAGCCGGTGGTGCTCAGCACGTACTGGGCGGAGCCCACGTACCGGGTGGCGGAGCTGAGCCTGCCCAGTGCGAGCGTGTCGAACTGCCAACTCGCCCGTAGCGGGCCGGTCGTGGAGCCCTCGCGCAGCGAGACCTTGCGGCCGCCCGCGTCATAGCCGTAGTACAGCGACCGGTTCTCCGCGTCGGTGCTGGAGAGCCGTTGGCCGGCGTCGTCGTAGCTGAAGGTGGTGGCGCCGTGGTCGGGATCGGTCGACCTGACGGTCCGTCCGCGCAGGTCGTACTCGGTGCCGAACACCCGGCCCGCCGGGGTCGTCACCGAGGTGGCGCGGCCGAGGCGGTCGAATCCGTACCGGGTCACGTCGGAGCCGGTCGGTGTCAGCTGGTCGAGCTCGACGGTCTGGCCACGCGCATCTCGGACGGTGGTGGTCGCCGTGCCGCCTGCGGGAGGAGTGACGCTGACCCGGGGGCCGTCGTAGGCGGTGAGGGTCTCCCACTTCTTGATGTCGGAGCTGTACAGCGCCGAGGCGGTCACGCGGCCCGTGCCGTCGAAGGCGGTCCTGGTCTGACTGGGTACCACCGAGTCGGCGACGACGGCCAGTTCGGTACCGGGGGGCGAACTGTTGTAGTACGCGCCGTTGGACTTGACCGCCTGGCCGCGCGAGTCGTACACGGTGTCGGTGATCGTCCGGCCGCCGGCCGGGGTCGGTGACTGGGTCTGCCGCGGCCGGGCCAGACCGTCGACCAGGGAGTAGCCGGTTCGGTATGTGCTGTCGGGTGCGAGCGCGAGAGTGGTGACCACGCTGGCCTTGCCGTTGGTGTTCAGCGCGTAGCGGTACTCGCTGTTGGGCCCGTCCACGGCCTTCTGACGCCCCGGCAGCCAGACCTTGCGGGTGCGGCCGAGCGGATCGGACTCCGTGTCGGTGCGCTTGCCGTTCGCGTCGGTCTGCGCGACGGCCGCGCCCCGGGCGTCCTTCTCGGTGGTGACGGCGTGGCCGAGCGGGTTGGTGACCTTGACCCTGGCCGGGCCGCTCAGGTACTCGGTGGTCGTGGTGCGGTCCAGCGCGTCGCTGCTCGACGTGGTGCGGCCGAGCGCGTCGTAGGCCGTCCGCCCGGCCGAGGTGTACCCGGGGGTGCTGCCGTTCCAGCCCGACAGCACCTCGGACCGGGTCAGGTCGCCCACGGTCGGAGCGGTGCCGAAGGCGGAGGCGCCGTCGTAGTAGCTGCGGGTGTCGGCCAGCACATCGGCCGGCGCCGGGGTGTCGGTGCAGGCACCTGCGACGGTGACCACCCGGCTCGGCTTGTTGACCAGCCAGCCGTCGGTGTTGCGGACGTAGCCGGTGCGGGTGCACCGGTCGTCGTCCGTGGTGCTCAAGTCGCCCTGGTCGAGCGAGTCGAGCACCGTGCCGTACGTGCTGTCGTAGGTGGTCTCGGTGCCGCTGCGCAGCGCGACCGTGCCGTCGGCCTTCGCGGTCCGGGTACGCGTCCTGGCCACGCCGGTGAGGCGCGCGGTGTCGGTGCCCCAGGGGCGGACCCTGGTGGCGGTCGGGTCGGACACCCACTGGTCGTTGATGGTGCCGGTGACCTCCTTGCCGCCGACGCCGTTGTAGGTCACGCTCTCGCGGACCGTGCCCGCCAGCGGCGCCGCGTCCGGCACGGCGACGCCCTCGGTGTCGGTCACGCTCGCGGAGCGGGTGCCGGAGGGGAGCTTGTCGCCGTCCATGCCGCGGAAGTACGTGGTCTCGGTCGAGGACCGGGCGCCCTCGGCCTGGTTGCCGCCGATCACTCGGACCTTGCCGTAGCCGCGCCACTGGGACCAGGTCTTGCGCGAGGCCGGCACCAGGCCGTCCTCGCTGTCGTAGTGCCAGGCGGGCGTGCCCAGGTACTCGTAGGCGGTCTCGACGGGTGTGGACTGGTCACCGGTGAGGTTGGCGTTCTGCACGACCCTGGTCACCACGTACTTGTGGAAGTACTCCAGCTTCGGCTGGCCGTCCTTCTCGTACAGGGTGGGCAGGCAACGCCGGGTGTTGCTGTCGGGCGAGGCGGGCAGGTTGCCGGCCGAGCAGTCCTTGTCGGAGTAGGTGACGGTGAGCGTGCCGCCGAACTCGTTGCGGATCGCCTTGATCCGCCACCAGTTCATCAGTGGGCCGTCGGTCTCGTTGACCCGGTTGGGCATCTGCACACCGTCGAAGACCACCTCCGGCATCGCCAGGGTGCCGCCGAGATGGCCGGTGTGCGTGATGCCGTCCAGCCAGAGGCTCGCCGGGGTGCCGTCACCGTTGCTCGGGAACGACTGGCGCAGGGTCCAGGAGTCCACGTCGGCGTACGCGCTGCCGTTCCACGCCTGGGCGACCACCCGGGCCAGACGCTTGCGAGTCCAGAACGACGGGCCGGTCTGCTGGCACGAACCCGCTCCGCAGTCGAGCGTCACGGGGGTGTCCGGCAGGCTGCCGGTCGGGCCGGTGCGGTCGGCGGTCTCGAAGACCACCCGGGCGGCGGCGGTACCGGCGACGCCGTCGCGCCTGCCGTACTCGATCTGGGCGAGCTGTCCGCCGCGGACGTACTGGGTGCCGGCCGTGGTGTTGTTGTTGCGCGCGTAGTAGTTGGTCTCGGGCGTGTAGGTGTAGACCATCGCGTTGCCGTGGGTGTCGACGACGTAGTCCAGGTTCCACCGGTAGGCCTGGGTGCAGGTCGAGTCCGCGAACGCGGCCTTGTTGCAGGGCTCGCCGCCGTTGTTGCCGAACACCGGGACCGTGTACGTCGACTTGGTGTCCGGGCGGGATCCGAAGTGGTACCTCGTCCCGTCCCGGGAGGTGACCAGCCACGACTCGCCGTTGTCGTCCCCGTTGGCCGTGCCGGTGAGGCGCTGCACCCTCATGCCGTTGTCGTTCTTCAGCCGCCAGGTGGTGCCCGCCGGGTCCACCGGGACGAGTTCACCGGCCGCACCGTCCATGGAGAGTGTCGCGTTGTCGGTGCCCCAGCACAGGTCCTGCGTCTTCGTCTGGCCGTTGTTCCCGCCGAGGTCGTCCGAGCACGCCTTGTAGCGTCGCTCGATGCTGCCCGGCGCGAGTTCCCAACCTTGCCCCGCCCAGGAGGGCTGGTTGTTGGTGGCCGCGGTCCGCCCGTCCACGCCCTGGGAGGAGTAGGCCAGCGCGAGGGTGGGCGCCAGAGCGCCGTCCACCGGTGGCACGGGCATCGGGTAACTCCAGGAGAAGTCACCCGAGGAGCCGCCCGAACTCCAGGTCCCCGACGAGGAGAGCGGGGTGACGGCGAAGCTTCCTGACGGGGCGTCGCCCGCTGTGGTGGCCGCGGCCAGGCCCGAAGTCGTCAGCTTCGTCGGCTCCTTGACGACATGTTTGGACACGTCGGTGGGTACGACGGCCTTGGGCCGGGGCGTGGAGACCGGCACCGACCTGGGGGCCGCCACCCTGGACGGGGTCAGATCCTCGCCCGCCAGGGCGGGTGTCGCCTGCAGCACACTCGCAGGCAGAGCCAGCGCGAGCAGCGCCACTCCGAGCACCCTCGGCGATCTCCTCCCTCGTGGTCGAAGAAAGACTGAGAACTTCGTCAAAGCTCCTCCAGAAGATCATCTGTCCCGCACTGGCGCGCTGGGCGGGAACAGCCTGGACAGTGGCTGCGGCACCATGTCTAATCGGCCCAGAGTTGTCCGGCAGGTGAGTGGGCGCCGGACAAACAACCGTGGTCAATGGGGGGTTGGCGTGGGTCGTCCGGAGAAGCCGCTGGACCCGGACGGCGGTCGGACGGCGCTCCTGGCAGCCGGGCTGCGCGAGCTCCGGGAGCGGGCGGGGCGCCCCGGCTACCGGGCGATGGCCCAGCGCGTCCACTACTCCGCCAGCACGCTCGCCGAGGCCGCCAAGGGACAGCGGCTGCCGTCGCTGGAAGTCACGTTGGCCTACGCGAAGGCTTGCGGCGGCGACGATGCGGAGTGGCGGACTCGGTGGGAGGCGGCGGCCGACACCGGCGGCGCGGCGGCGCGCGAGAGTGCGGCGCAACCCTGCCCGTACCAGGGCCTGGCCGCCTTCCAGCCCGAGGACGCCGGATGGTTCTTCGGCCGGGCGGAGATGGCCGGCCGGCTGCGCGCGAGGGTCGAACGGCTGCCCCTGGTGGGGCTGTTCGGGGCCTCCGGCAGCGGGAAGTCCTCGCTGCTGCGGGCCGGGCTGGTCGGTGCGCTGGAGGCGGACCGGGCCGCCGCGAGCCGGTGGCGCACGATCCTGATGACCCCGACGGCGCACCCGCTGGAGGAGTTGTCCGACCAGCTGGCGAAGTTGTCCGCCGGCGATGCCGCCCGCCTGTCCGAGGAGTTGACGGCCGATCCGGCCGCCCTGGACATCGCCGTGCGGGGTGTGTTGGCCGCGGGGCCCGCCGAGAGGCGGCTGCTGCTGGTGGTCGACCAGTTCGAGGAGGTCTTCACGCTCTGTGCCGACGAGGCGGAGGCGTTCCGGTTCGTCGACGCCCTGCTGGACGCGGCACACGGCCCGGGGCGGCGGACCACGGTCGTGCTCGGGGTGCGGGCCGACTTCCTGGGCCGGATCACCCGGCACCCCGGGCTGACCGAGGCGCTGCGGGACGAGGCCCAACTCCTGTTGGGGCCACCTTCGCAGAGTGACCTGCGGGAGATCGTGGTGCAGCCGGCCGCGCGGGCAGGCATGCGGCTGGATCCGGAACTCGCAGCGGTGGTCCTGGCGGACGCGGCGGAGCAGCCGGGCTCGCTGCCGCTGGTGTCGCACGCGCTGCTGGAGACCTGGCGCCAGCGCACCGGCGAGGAGCTCACGGCGGCCACCTACCGGGCCTGTGGCGGTGTGCGCGGAGCCCTGGCGCAGACGGCGGAAGGCGCGTACCAGCGGCTCGGTCGGCAGCAGGACCTCGCCCGGCGGATCTTCCTCCGCCTGGCCGTGCTCGGCGACGGCACCGAGGACACCCGCCGGCCGATCACCCGGTCCGAACTGAACGGCCTGGCCCCCGACCAGGCGCTCGCCGAGGTGCTGGACCTACTCGCCGGCGCCCGGCTGATCGTGCTGGACGGGGACTCCGTCCAGCTCGCGCACGAGGCGCTGATCCGGGCCTGGCCCCGGCTGCACCGCTGGCTCACCGACGACCGGGCGAGCCTGCTGGTGCACCGCAGGTTGACCGACGCCGCCCAGCACTGGCAGACGCTCAACCGGGATCCCGGTGCGCTCTACCGGGGCACTCAGCTGCAGACCGCGCGGGCCTGGGCGGCGGAGCACCCGGGCGAGGCCAACCACGGGGAGGCCGACTTCCTGCAGGCGGGTTCCGAACTCGAGGCGGCCGAGCAGGGGGCGGTGCGCCGTAGGACCCGCCTGTTGCAGCGGCTGGTCGCCTGTACCGCGGTACTGCTGGTGTTGGCGCTGCTCGGCGGCGGCGTGGCGCTCAACGCGCGCCAGGACGCCCAGCGGCGTCAGACGGCCGCGCTGGCCGGGGAGTTGGCCCTGAAGTCCCGCTCACTGCTCTCGAGCGACCCGGCACTCGCGGGGCTGCTGGCGGTGACGGCCGCCCGGATGCACCCGGACGCCGAGACCCGGGGCTCCGTATTGAGCGCCGCTGCGGCGCCGCGCCCCATCGAATTCGGCACCCCCGGCGTGCCCGTGTACAGCGTCGACTTCAACCCGGACCACACGCTGCTCGCCTCGGCCGGGGTCGCCGGATCGGTGAGCCTCTGGGACCCGGCGACCGGTGCCCTGGTGGCCGAACTCGCGGGCGGCCAGGGCGTGGTGCAGCAGGTGCGGTTCAGCGGGGACGGGCGGCTGGTGGCCTCGGCCGGGGCCGACGGTACGTCAGGCTCGGTGGTCGTCTGGGATGTGGCACAGCGCCGCCAGGTCACCCGGCTGGCGGAGGAGGGCGTGGGCCGGGGCATGGCGTTCAGCGCGGACGGGCACCTGGTCGCGGTCAGCGCGGCGGGCGGCTCGATCGCGCTGCACGACCTCTCCTCCGGCGCGCGGACGGTCCTGGCAGCCGGACAGGCCC
Organism: Kitasatospora sp. P5_F3; assembly: GCF_054049135.1. Classification (NCBI taxonomy): domain Bacteria; kingdom Bacillati; phylum Actinomycetota; class Actinomycetes; order Kitasatosporales; family Streptomycetaceae; genus Kitasatospora; species Kitasatospora sp. P5_F3. The sequence goes on from NZ_JBFUMY010000011.1 coordinate 11,949, forward strand.
AGGTCACCACGCTGGCCTTCAGCCCGGACGGGGGCCTGCTGGTCTCCGCCTCGGGCGGCGACGGACCGCTGGTGTGGGAGGTGGCTACGGGCCGACGGATCACCCAACTCGCCGCCGCTCGTTCGGATTCGGTGGCCTTCGGGGCGACCGGACGAATCCTGGCGGCCTCGGCCGACGACCACGGCCTGAGCCTGTGGGACCTGAGCGGACCGACCCCGGCGGCGATCACGCCACCTGCGCTCACGTCCTCGTACGCCTGGACGCCCTCCGCCCCGGCCGGGGACCGGATAGCGGTGGCGGACGAGACCGGCACGGTGCACCTCTGGGACTTCCGGCGCGGTGTGGCACTCGGCTCGTACCGGGACCGGGGGCGCAGCGAGACGGTGTCGGTGGCGCTCAGCCGGGACGCCGGCATGCTCGCCTCGGCCGGCTACAACGGCACCATCGTGGTGCACGACCTGGCGGCCGAGCCGTTCGGCGGTTTCAGCGCCGAGGTGACCGACGTCCGGACCAGCCCGGACGGTGCCACGGTCGCCACCGCCGGGAGCGACGGCGCCGTACGGCTCTGGAGCCGGGACGGCAGGCCGACGGGTGTGCTGGACGGTCACGGGGACGAGGTGGCGGCGGTCGCCTTCAGCCCGGACGGACGGCTGCTGGCCGCCGTGACCCGCAACCGTCGGGTCACCCTCTGGGACGTCGCCCGGCGCTTTCGGGTCGGCGAGCCACTGGGGCCGTTCGGCTTCGGCTCCGCCACCGGCATCGCCTTCGCACCCGACGGGAAACTGCTGGTGGTGGCTGCGCTGGGACTGTTCGCCTGGGATGTCGGTACACCCGCCGCCCCGGTGGACGTCACCGCACGGTTCGCCTCCCGGCTGGCCGGCTCGGTGGCCTTCACCCCCGCCGGCGAGCGGCTGGTGGGCGTCGGGCCGTCGGGGAAGCTGACCACCTGGGACACGACCTCGGGGGCGGTCCTGACCCGCGACGACACCGGTCAGGGAGCAGTACAGGCGCTCGCGCTCAGCCCGGACGGCAACGTGCTGGCCACCTCCGGCGACGGTCGCACGGTGGCGCTTCGCGACGGCCGCACCGGTCGGCAGACCGCTCTGCTGGAGGGCCACGGTTCGGCCGTCCAGACCCTGGCCTTCAGCCGGGACGGACGACTGCTCGCCTCGGCGGGCGACGACGGCACCGTGATGGTGTGGGACGTCGCGGCGCGGAGCAGGCTGGCCACCCTCACCGGCCACACCGCACGCATCCGTGCGCTGGCCTTCACCGACGACGGCGCACTGCTCTCCGGTGCCGAGGACGGCCGGGTGATCCGCTGGCCGCTCGACCCCGACCGCGCGGCGGCCGGTATCTGCCGGGCGGCAGGGACGGGCCTGAGTCGTGAACAGTGGGGCGACTACCTGCCGTCGCTGGGATACCGGGGCGGTTGCCTCTGAGCTTTCCGAAAGAACCGCCCTACGCCACCCCGCGTCGACCCGCCGCCGGTACCCCGCCACGCGCATGCCGGCCGGCCGCACGCGGGCTGCGCCCGGCCACTGCGGCCACCACGCCGGCCACCAGCAGCAGCCCCGCCGGGACCGCGAGCGCCAGGCACTGCCGGATACCCCACCGRTCGGCAGCGACGTCCACCGGCAGGTGGATCAGGTCCAGCAGGTGGAACGCGTCGTAGGTGGCCAGCACGTAGGCCAGCGCCGCGTACCCGAAGGCGAACAGCAGCAGCCAGCTGCTGCGTTCGGCGGCCGCCAGCAGCACCAGGGCGGCGGCCGAGACCAGCAGTGGGGTGGCGCCGTTGAAGATCAGCAGCTGGGCCGAGCCCAGCACCGCCGAGGGCGAGCGGAAACCGTGCCAGTGAGTCACCGTCAGCGCGGCTGTCGCACCGCCGAGCAGCACCATCACGGCCAGCGCGGGCAGGGCCCGCCGCAACCGCCCGGCCCGCCCGTACCGACGGGCCGTCAGCCAGACCGTCAGCGGCAGCGCGACGGCCCAGTAGACGGCCAGCCAGCCGGGGTGGCTGAGCACCTCGGGCCTGAGGATGCCGCCGGGCGCGTGGACGGGCACCGCGCAGATGGCGTCGGCCGCCCCGCCGCAGCGGGTGCCCGGCAACCGGTACAGCGGCAGCGGAAGTGCGAGCAGCACGCCGAACAGCACGAGCACGAACCAGTACCGCCGTGCGGCCACTTGCCCTCCTCTTGTCCGCCTCGGAGACAGTTGCCAGGCATCTTCCAGGGGTGACGGCCCGCGCACAAGGGGGATCGCCACCGGAATCGGGGACACACCTCGTAGGCGGGGCCGGACGGGTGCTCGTTGCGTAACCTTGCCGACGGGAGGGAGCCGTGGGTTCCCCGGCCGGTCCGACGAAGGGGTTTCCATCCATGTCCCAGCAGGTCAAGGGCGTCATCGCCCGCGCGAAGGGCGAGCCCGTCCGGGTGGAGACCATCGTGGTGCCCGACCCGGGGCCGGGCGAGGCGGTGGTGCAGGTACAGGCCTGCGGGGTCTGCCACACCGATCTGCACTACCGCGAGGGCGGGATCAACGACGAGTTCCCGTTCCTGCTCGGCCACGAGGCGGCCGGGGTGGTCGAGTCGGTCGGCGAGGGCGTCACCGAGGTGGCCCCCGGTGACTTCGTGATCCTCAACTGGCGTGCGGTGTGCGGCCAGTGCCGGGCCTGCCGGCGCGGACGGCCCTGGTACTGCTTCGACACCCACAACGCGAAGCAGCGGATGACGCTGCTGGACGGCACCGAGCTCTCGCCCGCGCTGGGCATCGGCGCGTTCGCCGAGAAGACCCTGGTGGCGGCCGGCCAGTGCACCAAGGTCGACCCGCTGGCCTCCCCCGCCGCCGCCGGACTGCTCGGCTGCGGCGTGATGGCCGGTCTGGGCGCGGCGATCAACACGGGCGCGGTCGGCCGTGGCGACAGCGTGGCGGTGATCGGCTGCGGCGGTGTCGGCGGCGCGGCGATCGCGGGCTCCCGGCTGGCCGGTGCGGCCCGGATCATCGCGGTGGACATCGACGACCGCAAGCTCGACCTGGCCCGGGGCCTCGGCGCCACCCACACCGTCAACTCCCGCCAGGCGGACGCCGTCGAGGCGATCCGCGAACTGACCGGCGGCTTCGGCGCGGACGTGGTGATCGACGCGGTCGGCCGCCCGGAGACGTACCAGCAGGCCTTCTACGCCCGCGACCTGGCGGGCACCGTCGTCCTGGTCGGCGTGCCGACCCCGGAGATGAAGCTCGAACTGCCGCTGCTGGACGTCTTCGGCCGGGGCGGTGCGCTCAAGTCGAGCTGGTACGGGGACTGCCTGCCCAGCCGCGACTTCCCGCTGCTGATCGACCTCTACCAGCAGGGCAGGCTGGACCTGGACGCCTTCGTCACCGAGACCATCGCGCTGGACGGCGTCGAGCAGGCCTTCACCCGGATGCACGGCGGCGACGTCCTGCGCTCGGTGGTGGTGTTCTGATGACCACTCAGCCGTCGGCTCGCATCGAACACCTGGTCACCTCCGGCACGTTCTCGCTGGACGGTGGCACCTGGGAGGTCGACAACAACGTCTGGCTGGTCGGCGACGACCACGAAGTACTCGTGATCGACCCGGCCCACGACGCCGAAGCCGTGGCCTCGTTGGTCGGCGACCGCCGGGTGGTGGCGATCGTCTGCACCCACGCCCACGACGACCACATCAACGCCGCCCCCGAACTGGCCGCGAAGACCGGCGCCCCGATCCTGCTGAACGAGACCGACCGGCCGCTCTGGGACCGTACCCACCCCGACCGCGCCCCGGACGGCCCCCTCCCCGACGGCCACCGACTGACCGTGGCGGGCACCGAACTGACGGTGCTGCACACCCCGGGCCACGCCCCCGGCGCGGTCTGCCTGTACGCCCCCGCCCTGGGCACGGTCTTCACCGGCGACACCCTGTTCGCCGGCGGCCCGGGCGCCACCGGCCGCTCGTTCTCCGACTTCCCCACCATCATCGGCTCGATCACCGACCGTCTGCTCACCCTCCCCCCGGACACCACGGTCCGCACCGGCCACGGCGACTCCACCACCATCGCCGCCGAGGCCCCGCACCTGGCGGAGTGGGTGGCCCGCGGCCACTGACGGCCGCTCAGGCGGTGCAGCCCGGCCGGGCTGGGCCGCACCGCCTGCACTAGCATCCCGGCATGCCGATATCCGAGGGCGCGGCCTCACCCGGTTGGCGCGTCACCGTCCTGACGCAGAAGCGCCGCACCGGCCGGCCGCCGTACTGCACACCTCCCGCCGAAGCCCAGCCGCTGGCCCGGCGGGACGACCTGCGCATCCACGGCCGGGTCGGCGAGATCAGCTGTGTCGACACCACCGGCCGGACCCACTGGACTCTCCCCTGCGCCGGCCGCCCGAACGCCGCCCACATCTCCGGCGGCCGGGTCCTGGTCACCACCGACTCCCTCGACTACACGCGCTGGGGCTTCCTCGGCCCGGCCCTGCTGATCGACCTGGCGGACGGGACCCTGGTCGCCGAACTCCGGGGCGAACGCGGTGCCGTGCTGCGCGGCGGCCGCTTCTTCCTCGGGCTTCGGGGGTACGACTTCTTCGACACCTGGGAGTACGACCGCGATGCCAACCAGGTGGACGCCTGGCGCAGTTGCGGCCACTACGTGGTCGGCAGCGGCGTCCGGGTGGTGGAGTCCGCGCGCGGCCTGCCCGAGGGCAGCCGGGTGGTCCGGCTGCGGCCCGGCGGCGTGATCGAACGCGGGCCGCGCATCACCGACCTGACCGCCTCCGAACCGCTGGTCCTGTCGGACGGCACCATTCTCGTCCTGGACGCCGGAGTACTGCGCGCCGTCGGGCGCGACCTGGAGGAGTCCGTGCTGGCCGAGTTGCTGCCCATCGCGCCGGGCCAGGTCCACCGCTTCCTGGGCTCCCTGGAGCGCACCGCCGACGGCCTCACCGTGACCCTCGCCGAACGCCACCCCGACAAGCACACCAGCTACACCGTCCACACCTGGACGCTGGCCCTGCACCCCGGGCTTCGGCGAAGTCGGCTGACGTCCGAGTCGTGACGGTCTGTCAGAGGGTGGGGCCTGGAGGCGAGAAATGATGCCACCCGGGTGGGATGCCGGCGCCTTTCCTGCTGGGGCGGGTGGCGGGTGAGTGGTTGCCGTGGGGGGCGCCGGCATCCCTGTCAGGTGACCACGGAGTTTGAGGTGTCAGGGGGAGCAGGGCTCTGGCCTGGAGGCACCGTCTCTGCTGGTCAAGGATGGTTCCTCCTGCAGGGTGGGCGCAGAGGTAAGACCGACGTCTGCTTCGTGACGGTCAGTCAGATGGTCGAGCAGCGCCGCGAGATGGACCGCCGCCACCGCCTCGGCCGGGGCCTTGGGTGCGCCGACGAGCAGGAGAACGGCGTCGGCCCCGGGCACAGTGTGCCCGGGGCCGTGCACCCGGCGGAGCAGGCGTGCGGAAGGTGCCCGAAGGGGTGCGTCGTTGCCACTCAGCCCGCTCTTCTGGCGCAGATGCGGCGGGGTCAGGTGAGCTCAGAAACGGTTAGAACCAGGTGGTGCAGGCGATGTTGTACCCCCACTGCGGATTACCGTAGGGGTTGCCCGCCCACTCTGCGGCCGAGCAGGCGCGGTACCAGACACCGCCGTCGTCGTAACGCTCCGGCAGGCTGCCCGTTCCCGGGTTGACGTAACGGCGGTCGACGAAGGAGTTCCAGGTGCGCCCGCCGTCGTACGACTGATCGTAGTAGACAGCGAGGTTGTAGTCCGTCGAGGAGTAACTACCGGTGACGTAGTGGTGACCGTTCCTGAGGTAGCGGTGCAGGAAGACACCGTCCCAGGTACCGGCCGGCTCGAACCACCCCTCGCTCCGGGCGTCGTCGGCCTGGATTGCTACAGCACTCGCCGTGCCGGCGGGCACAGCAGGCGCAGCCACCGCCGTACCGGCCAACGGCGCAGCCAGCAGGGCCACGGCACTGACCAGCAAGGTCATGCGATGAAGCTTCCTCACAGCGACTCCCCCATCTTCGGCTCCCGCCCCGTTGGCAGAGCCGAGGCCAACCGTTGCAGTGTGTCGGCCTGTCGAGAAGCGGTCCCCTGCGGACGGGCTGATTCCCCCACCCCCGATGGCCCGCACTGCCGCCTTGACGGCCACCCCGAGCACGATGTTGAACCGTGACAGGTGGGCGCTCTTGTCGATGCTGATCACGCACCACAGACAGCAACACTCACCGACACCCGGCGCTACGGCAGGCTCAGCGACCTGTCGGGGCGGGTGTCGGCCGGGGCTACTCCCGCCCGTAGGCCGCCCACCGGCCGAGCGTGAAGCCGTCGCCCGCCTTCCTGACCTCCACCGCGCCCGCCCCGCCGAAGTGTGCAGGGATCACCAACTCGCGTTCGGCTGCCGCCCGTTCGAGAATCCGGCGGCGGCTGGTCGCCGCCTGGGCCGGGTCCAGGCAGAGGCAGCTGCTGCAGCCCGGCCGGAGGATCTGCACCGGGCTGTGCAGCAGGTCCCCGACGAAGACCGCCCGGTCGCCGCCGGAGGCCAGCCGTAGGACGGCCGAGCCGGGGGTGTGGCCGGGCGCGGACTCCAGGGTGAGGTGCTCGTCGATCCGGTGGGTGCCGTCCCACAGTGCGACCTGCCCGGCCTGGTGGACGGGGGCGATGCTGTCCTGGTAGATCAGCCGGTCGACCTCCCGGGCGCCCTTGGCGTACCCGTTGTCGGGGCCGAAGTACTTGTCGTCGGCGGCCGGCAGCAGGTACTGGGCGTTCGGGAAGGTTGTCGCCCAACCCCCTTCCACCGCAGTGGTGTTCCAGCCCACGTGGTCGACGTGCAGGTGAGTGTTGACCACCACGTCGACCTCCTCCGGGGTGATCCCGGCCCGGGCCAGCAGGCCGGGGAAGTCCCCCTGCCAGTGGTGGAACATCGGTGAACCGGGCCGCTCGCGCCCGTTGCCCACCCCGGTGTCGACCACCACCGTCCGGCCTCCGCTGCGCAGCACCCAGGTCTGCAACGCGGCTGCGGCCCGGTCACTTTCCGGCTCCCAGTGGTCCGGGGCCAGCCAGTCCTCGTTCTCACGCCACACCTCGGCCTCGGCCCCCGGGACGAGGTCCCGGGCCGGGAGGAACGTTCCCCGCCACTCCACCAGCCGGATGACCTCGACGTCTCCCAGCATCATCCGCTGCACGCTCTCGTTCTCCATGACCACGACCTTAGGGAGCAGGCAGTGAGCAGCTCAATACCTGCTGTGCTCAAGCGAATACGCGTCCGTCTCACCCCCGAGGGCCCACGTATGCTGGCGCGATGGATGTGGTGAGCGACGCGATCTCCGCCGTACGGCTCGGCCGACCCTCCTCCAACCGGCTCCGGGTCGGCGGGAGTTGGTGCACCCGGCTGCCCCCGTACGACGGCGCGGGCTTCCACGTCGTGCTGGAGGGCGGCTGCTGGCTGCTGCCCGACGGCGGCGGCGCGCCGGTCTCGCTCGGCCCGGGCGACGCGGTGCTGCTCCCGCACGGCACCGGCCACGTGATCGCCGACTCGCCCGCCGATCCGGCCACCGTGGCACGTGCGGTGCCCTTCGAGCAGTACGCCGGGCACGCAAAGACCGGCGGGACGGAGCTGCTGTGCGGGAAGTACCGGCTGGACCGCAGCCGCGTGCACCCGCTGCTGGCCGAGCTCCCGGACGTCGTCCACCTGCCGAACCGGGTCGGCGCCAACCCCGAACTCCGCTTCGCCATCGACCTGTTGGGCCGCGAGCTGGCGGAGGCCCGGCCCGGCTCCTGCCTGGCCGTGCCCAGCCTGCTCGACCTCCTGCTGGTCTACCTGGTCCGGGCCTGGCTGGCCGGGGCCACCACCGGAGCCTGGCCCACCGCCCTCGGCGATCCGGTCACCGCCGCCGCCCTGCGCGCCCTGCACACCGACCCGGCCGCCCCGTGGACCAACGACCGCCTGGCCGCCGAGGCCGGCGTCTCCCGCCCCACCCTGGCCCGCCGGTTCACCGCCCAGGTCGGGCGGCCGCCGATGGCGTACCTCACCTGGTGGCGCCTGACCTACGCCGCCACCCTGCTCCGCGACACCGCCGACCCGCTGGCCACCATCGCCGAGCGGGTCGGCTACGCCGGTCCCTACGCCTTCTCGCACGCCTTCAACCGCGAGTTCGGCACCACCCCGGGCCGCTACCGGACCGAGCTGCAGGAACGCGTGCCACTGCCGACCTCCTGAGTAGGCTGTCGGACATGATCCGACTGCAGCGGCTCACGGCCGAGCACGAGCAGGCCCTGCTGGCGTTCGAGCTGGCGAACCGCGCGTACTTCGCCCGGTCCGTGCCGGATCGCGGCGACGCCTACTTCGCCGGGTTCGCCGACCGGCACCGCGCCCTGCTCGCCGAGCAGGACACCGGTCTGATCCGCTTTCACCTCGTCCTGGACGACCGGGGAGAGCTGCTCGGCCGGGTCAACCTGGTCGACGTCGCGGACGGCACCGCCGAACTCGGCTACCGGATCGGCGAACACGCCGCCGGCCGGGGCGTCGCCACCGCCGCCGTCGAGCAGCTCTGCCGACTGGCCGTCACCGACTACCGGATGACCTCCCTCAACGCCGTCACCACCCACGACAACCCGGCCTCGATGGCCGTCCTGGCCCGCACCGGCTTCACCCCCGAGGCGGACGTCGACCTCGACGGCCGCCCCGGTACCCGCTACCGGCGCCGGCTCGTCAGCTCCGGACGAACCGCAGGGTGACCAGCTCGAACGGGCGCAGCCGTAGTCGGACGCCCGCGCCTGCCACCACCGCGTGCCGGTCCGGCAGCTGACGCTCCAGCAGGTCGCAGACCTGCACGGCGGCGAAGTCGAACCCCGCGCCGAGCACCGCCTCGGCCCGGCCGCCCGCGCTCTCGTACAGGCGCACCACCACGTCCCCGCTCCCGTCGTCGGCGAGCTTGACCGCGCTGACCGTCACCGCCTCGTGGTCGACCTCRACCAGCGGCCGGACCTCCGTGTCACCGGCGACCCGCCGCTCGGGCAGGTTGATCAGGTATCCCTCCCGGACCGCGTCGCCGATCCCCGCGCCCGGCACCAGCGCGTGCCGGAAGCTGTGCAGGCCCTGGTCGGTGTGCGGGTCGGGGAAGCGAGGTGCTCGCAGCAGCGAGAACCGGACCGTGGTGGTGGTGCCGTGGTCCTCCTCACGGACGGTGCGCGTGACGTCGTGCCCGTAGGTGGAGGCCGTCACCAGCGCGACGCCCCAGCCGGGTTCGGCCAGGTGGACGAAGCGGTGGTTGCAGGACTCGAACCTGGCCGCCTCCCAGCTGGTATTGGTGTGGGTCGGGCGGTACAGGTGGCCGAACTGGGTCTCGGCGGCGTACCGGTCGGTGTGCAGGTCGAGCGGGAAGGCGGCCTTGAGGAACTTCTCGGTCTCGTGCCAGTCCACCTCGGTGCCGAGCTCCAGCCGCTTGGCGCCCGCCGTCAGACCGATCGTCTGCACCGCCGTGGACGCCCCGAACGAGCGCGACACCCGGACCGACACGGCCTGCGGCGAGTCGGCCGACACCGCGATCGCGTCCACGTCGGTCAGGTCGGTGACGGTGTTCCGGTAGAACTGGTCCACGTCCCAGGCGTCCCACATGTTCGGGAAGTCGGGGTGGATCTGGAGCAGGTTGGCCGCCGTCCCGGGGGCCACCGTCTCCCGCCCGGCGGCGAGGTCGAGCACCGACACCACCAGCCCGCGCCCGTCCACCTCGACCTGGAGCAGACCGTTCCCCAGCCGGAACCCGCCGTCCGGCCGGGCCGTCACGGTGCAGCCCCCGGCCGATGAGCCGGCCACCCGCCCGCCACCGGCGGGCACTCCACCGCGCGCGTGCGGGGCGGCGTTGAAGACCACCTCGCCCCCGGCCCCCGGGTCGCCGGCCAGCGCGCGCTGAGCACGCTCGGTGATCCCGGTCAGCTCGGCGCCGACCGCCGCGTACGTCCGCTCGGCCTCGCGGTGCACCCAGGCGATCGAGGAGCCGGGCAGGATGTCGTGGAACTGGTGCAGCAGGACGGTCTTCCAGATCCGGTCCAACTCCTGGTACGGGTACGGGACTCCGGCCCGCACCGCCGCCGTGGCGGCCCACAGTTCGGCCTCCCGGAGCAGGTTCTCCGCCGCTCGGTTGCCCTGCTTGGTCCTGGCCTGGCTGGTCAGCGTCGCCCGGTGCAGCTCCAGGTAGAGTTCGCCGACCCAGACCGGCGGGTTCGGGTACTCGGCCTGCGCCTTGGCGAAGAACTCGGCGGGCCGCTCCCAGGTCACCCGGGCCGATCCCTCCAGGTCGCGCAGCCGGGCCGCCTTGGCGATCATCTCGCGCGTGGTGCCCCCGCCGCCGTCGCCCCAGCCGGTCGGCGCGATGGAGTGCCTGGCCACCCCCTTGTCCTTGAAGTTCCGGGCGGCGTGGGCGATTTCACGCCCGTCCATCGAGCAGTTGTAGGTGTCCACAGGCGGGAAGTGGGTGAAGATCCTGGTCCCGTCAATGCCCTCCCACCAGAAGGTGTGGTGCGGGAACTTGTTGACCTGGCTCCAGGAGATCTTCTGGGTGAGCAGCCACTTGGACCCGGCCGCCTTGATGATCTGTGGCAGCCCGCCCGCGAAGCCGAAGGTGTCCGGCAGCCAGGCCTCCTCGTTCTCGATCCCGAACTCGTCCAGGAAGAACCGCTTGCCGTGGACAAACTGACGGGCCATCGCCTCCGAGCCCGGCATGTTGGTGTCCGACTCGACCCACATGCCACCGGCCGGCACGAACCGACCCTCCGCCACCGCCTTCTTCACCCGGGCGTACACCTCGGGCCGGTGCTCCTTGATCCAGGCGTACTGCTGCGCCTGCGACATGGTGTAGACGAAGTCCGGCTCGTCCTCCAGCAGCGCGGTCATGTTGGCGGTGGTCCTGGCCACTTTGCGGACCGTCTCGCGCAGCGGCCAGAGCCAGGCCGAGTCGATGTGGGCGTGGCCGACCGCGCTGATCCGGTGCGCCGAGGGCTCGGCGGGGCTGGCGAGCACGCCGGCCAGCTGCTCCCGGGCGGCGGCGGCCGTCCCGTTGACGTCCTGCAGGTCGATCGCGTCCAGGGCCCGTTCGACGGCTCGCAGGATGTCCCAACGGCGGGCGCCGTCCACCGGCAGCTCGGCCATCAGCTCACCGAGCACCTCGAGGTCGATCACCAGCTGCCAGACCGTCTCGTCCAGGACCGCCAGGTCGACCCGCTCCAGCCGGTACTGCGGCTCACTCCCGGCGGTCTCCTTCTCGCCCAACTCGGTGGGCAGGAACGGGTGGTAGTCCAGGATCACCGGGTTGGACGCGGCCTCGACGTGCAGCAGCACCTGTTCGCCGCCGACCGCCGGGGCGGCGATCCGCACCCACTGGTTGCGCGGGTTGAGCCCCTTCACCGGCGTGCCGTCCGGCCGGTAGACCAGGCCCTCGCACTGGAAGCCGGGCATGTTGGCGTCGAAGCCGAGGTCGATCAGTGCCTCGACCGTCCGTCCGGCCCAGGCCTGCGGCACCGTCCCGCTGACGGTCAGCCAGCTGGTGCCCCAGGGCGCGCCCCAGCGCTGTCCGGCCGCGATCGGGGTGCGTGGGGCGGCGAGGCCCTCCGCCACCGGCACCGGTTCGTCCGGCGCGGTCCAGATCCCGACCTTCAGCGGCACCGACTCCGGGTACATCGCCGGTCGGATGCGCTCCTCCAGTACCCGCTTCAGGCGGGCCTCGACCAGGCTGCGGTCGTCATGCATGCCGGACACTCCATCAACTAGTGGGTATTGGTGGGTACTTCAGGCCTGATCGACGGTGACCAGCTCGGTGATCCCGCGCGCGGCCAGGTGCTCGGCATCGGCGGCTCGGCCGGCCAGCACCACGGCCGGTCTGGCACCGGTCGCGCTAAGCCGCATGAACGCCTCGAAGAACGCGCCGCCCGGGGCGCAGGTCGAACGCTTGGCCGCCGCCTCCGGCAGGTCCAGCACCAGCGCGGTGCTGCGCGGCGCCGGTCGCTGCCAGTGCGCGCGCACCTGCTCGACCGCGCGGGCGATCGCCCGGCCGGCCGGTTTGACCTGCCGGTCGTTGGTCAACAGGCCGAGGCTGTACTCCAGTTCGGGGAAGTCGGCCAGCGAACGTGACACGTCGTGCGAGCACCACCAGGTGACGCCCCACAGCCCGGGGCAGTCCAGGGCGGCGGCCACCGTGGTCCGGACGAAGTCGGCCGCCTGCCCGGGCGGGATGTGCGGCTCGGGGGCGCCGACCTCCTGGAGCCAGACCGGCCGGGCCGGGTCCTCGGCCCAGGCCTTGGAGAGCTCGATCAGGTAGGCGGCGTGCTGCCCGACCGCGACCGAACCGGCGCCGTGCCGCTGGGCGGTGCCGTTGAACACCCAGGAGTGCACCGCCGTCGCCGAGCCGATCCTGGCGGCCTGCGCGGGGGTGAAGGGGTGGTCGTCCTGGTACCAGCACGCGTCGTACTCCGCGTGCAGGTGCAGCCGGCCGGGTGCGCCCTGCTCGCAGGCGGCCAGCATCCGGCGCAGCCAGGCATCCGCCTGCTCCGGGGTGATCCGGTCCGGGTCGGGGTGCGGGTCGCCGGAGAACTGGTTGATCTCGTTGCCGACCGTCATGCCGAGGAAGTTCGCCCGCTCTGCCAACGCCGAGGCCAGGGTGTGCAGATAGCGGGCCTGACCGTCCAGCACCTCGGGGTCGGTGAAGATGTTCCGCCGGTGCCAGGTGGCGGTCCAGGAGGGCAGGAAGTCGAAGCTGGACAGGTGGCCCTGCAGCCCGTCCACCGCGACGTCCAGCCCCCGTTCGGCCGCCGCGTCGACCAGTTGCACCAGCTGCTCGACCGCCCGGGGGCGGATCAGCGTCCGGTTCGGCTGGAAGAGCGGCCAGAGCGGGAAGACCCGGAGGTGGTCGAGGCCGAGCGCGGCGATCGAGTCCAGGTCGGCCCGGAGCTGGTCCAGCTCGAAGTCGAGCCAGTGGTGGAACCAGCCTTGGCTCGGCGTGTAGTTGACGCCGAAACGGGGGGTGCTGGTGGTCATACCGGGAACGGCCCTCCTCTGCGGAGTACGCGCGGTCAGCCTTTGACCGCGCCTTCCTCGACGCCCTTGAAGAAGAAGCGCTGGAGGGTGGCGAAGACCACGACGATCGGCAGGAAGGCGATCATCGTGCCGGCCGCGATCAGCCGGGGGTTGGCGCTGAACGTGCCGTTCAGGTACTGCAGTCCGACGGTGAGGGTGTACTTGCCCGGGTCGTTCAGCACGATCAGCGGCCAGAGGAAATCGTCCCAGGCGCCGATGAAGGTGAAGATGACCACCACGCTGAGCATCCCCCGGACGTTCGGCAGGCCGACGTGCACCAGGCGCTGCCAGACGTTGGCGCCGTCCACCAGCGCCGCCGCGTCCAGGTCCGGCGGGACGGCCTGGAAGGCGGTGCGCATCAGCAGCACGTTCAGCATCGCGACCGCCCCGGGCAGCGCCACCCCGGCGAGCGTGTCGGTCAGGCCGAGGCTGCGCACCGTGACGTACTGGGAGACGATGGTGACCTCGCCGGGCAGCACCAGGGTGGCCAGGAACAGGCCGAGCACCAGCCGGGCACCCCGGAACCGCAGCCGGGCCAGCGCGAACCCGGCCAGGGTGGCGCCCACCGCGTTGCCGACCACAGCGATCCCGGCCACCACCAGCGAGTTGGCGGCGTACGTCCAGACCGGGATGGTGTCGGCCACCTTGCCGTAGTTGGCGAAGGTCAGCTGCTGCGGCCAGAAGCCCGGGGTCCTGGACCAGACGTCCTCCCCCGGGCCCTTGAGCGAGGTGGACAGCTGCCAGAGGAACGGGCCGACGGTCAGCAGCAGCACCACTGCCAGCAGCAGGTAACGCACCGTCCGCTCGGCGGGTGACGGGGTGTTGAAGCTCCGGGTCCTCGCCTGTCGCACCGTCAGGCCGCCTTTCGGTTCAGCCGCGCCAGCAGCAGCATCGGGCCGATGGTGATCAGGAAGAGCAGCAGGCTGAGCGCCGAGGCGTAGCCGATGTGCCCGGTGAAGCCCCGGCTGTACATCTGAATGAGCATCACCACCGACATGTCGCGTCCGCCCGGCCCGCCGGTGCCGTTGGAGAGCACGTACAGCTCGGAGAACACCCGCAGCGCGGAGACCGAGATCAGCACCGAGACCAGCATCATGGTGGGCCGTACCCCCGGCAGCGTGACGTGCCAGAACCGGCGGACCGCCGACGCCCCGTCGACCGCGGCCGCCTCGTGCAGCTCGCGGCCGACGTTCCCGAGCGCCGATAGGTAGATCACCATGTAGTACCCGAGGCCCTTCCACACCGTCAGGCCGATCGCGCTGAACAGCAGCAGCCAGCGGTCGGTGAGGAAGGACACCGGCTGGTCGGCCAGGCCGAGTTGGCCGAGCAGCCCGTTCACCAGACCCCGGTCGTCCAGCACCCAGCCCCAGATCAGCGCGACCACCACGGCGGAGGCGATCACCGGGGTGTAGAAGGCGGTCCGGAAGAAGGTGATGCCGGGCAACCGCTTCTCCACCAGCAGGGCCAGCAGCAGCGGGAACAGGGTGAGCAGCGGCAGGCAGATCAGCAGGTAGACGATGCTGTTCAGCAGCGCATCGGCCAACTGCTCGTCGCTGAACGCGCGTTCGTAGTTGGCCAGGCCGGTGAACCGGCCGCCGCCGAGCGGCTTGGCGTTGGTGAACGACAGCACCACCGTGTTCAGTGCGGGCCACAGGTTGAAGACGGCCAGCCAGACCACGGCCGGGGCGGCCAGCAGCCACGGGGTGAACCAGCGCCGGTGGGTCATCGCACGCCTCTCCGTTCCGAGTCGCTCAGTCCTTGAGCAGCTGGTTGCAGCGGTCGACCGCCGTGTCCAGCGCCTGCTTCGAGCCGGCCTGACCGCTGATGGCGAGCGCGATCTGCTGGTTGATGACGGTGCTCATCGCGTCGTTGACCTGCACCGGCTGCAGCATCTGCGCCTCGGCCAGCGAGTTGAAGGCGATCACCTTCGCGTCGCTGGCGTTGCTGCCGTCGCTCTTACTGAAGAAGGCGTCCCCGGCCGAGGCCTTGGTCGACGGGAAGATGCTGGTCAGGTGGGCGAAGGCGGCCTGGTTCTCGGCGTTGGTCACCCAACGGGCCAGCGCGACGGCGGTGGCTGCGTTCTTGCTGCCCTTCGCGACCGACAGGCCCTGGACGTAGAGCGGCGGCGTGCCCATCGCGGCGGACGGGACCACCTTCGGCGCCAGCGTCGGGTTGTCGGTGGCGAGGCTGGTGATGTAGTTACCGCCGCCCGTGGTCCAGGCGACCGTACCGGCGTTGAACAGCTTGGCGTTCCCGGCGTAGGTGTCGGTCAGCACGTCCTTGGGGAGCAGGCCCTCCTTGAAGGCGGCCACGTACTTGTCGAGCAGGGCGGCGGCCTCGGGGGTGTTGAAGGTGAAGCTCTTCCCGTCCTCGGCCATGATCTTCACGCCCGCGTTGGCCAGGTCACCGAGGCCGGGCTTACGGCTCATCAGGTAGGCGGCCCCGCCCGACTTCTCCTTGACCGTCCTGGCCTGCGCGATCAGCTCGTCCAGGCCCGCCGGCACCTTCTTCGGGTCCAGGCCGTACCGGGTGAGCAGCTCCGAGTTCCAGTAGTTCACATCGGTGTTGAGGTACCAGGGGTAGCCGTACGCCCCGGTGCGCCCGGCGAAGCGGTAGGCGTCGATGCCGCCCTTCACGTAGTCCTCGGTCAGCTTCGGGTCCGCCGCCGCCACGTCCAGCAGCATGTTCTGCTTGGCCAGCGGCAGTGCGAAGTCCGGCGGGAGGTTGACCACGTCGGGCAGCGAACCGCCCGCCGCCTGGCTGAGCACCTTGTCGGAGTAGCCGTCGCCGGGCTGGTCCAGCCACTCGACGTCGGTGCCGGGGTACTGCTTCTCGAAGGCGGCGATGACGCCGTCCATGTACGCGGTGAACTTCGGCTTCAGGGCCCAGGTCTGGATCGAGACCTTGCCCTTCACTTCGCCTGTGACGGCCGCACCGGCACCGTCGGTGGAGCCGGAGTTGTCGCCGAGGCCGCAGCCCGCGAGGGTCGACAGGGCGAGCGCGGTGACGGTCAACCGTACCCGGTGGCTTCTTCGCATCAGAGGGGTCTCCTGGGGTGTCGAGACGAGGGTGGTCCTGACTAAACCGCTCTAGTGATCGGGGACTATGCCGCCGATCCGATTCGCCGTCAAGGGTGCGTGCAGCAGCACACTTTCCCAACTCTCCAGCTTCACAAGGCACTCCGCTCTTCCAGTAGAGCTTCAGTTGCTCCCGGCACCCTTGACGCCACCAGCTAAAGCAATTTAGCCTCCGGGGCGGCATGCCAACCCGAGCGCAACTCCACCCACTTCGCTTGGACCGGAGCATCGGATGAGACGACATCTCCCCCTCCTGCTGACCACGGCGCTCACCGCAGCCGTCCTCGGCATCGCCCCTACCTCCAGCGCCACCTCGCACGCCGTCGACCGCCCCGGGCTCACGGCGGCCGCCGGCACCCAGCCGTTCGCGTCCTACTGGTACCCGAGCAGCATCCTGAACTGGGACCCGGCCACCGACCCGGACGCCCGGTTCAACCGCTCCCGGGTCCCGCTCCGCCCCCGGGTCTCCGACCCCGCCCTCAAGGCCAACGCCAACGCCCGGGCCGGGGAGGGGAAGATCGCCTCGCTGGTCTCCTTCGGCCCGACCTCCAACAACCCCTCGCAGGGCTCGGCCGACCCGAACTACTACGCCTTCGGCTACTGGCAGTACGTCGACAAGCTGGTGTTCTGGGGCGGTTCGGCCGGCGAGGGCCTGATCCTCGCCCCCAACCCGACCGTGATCGACGCCGCCCACCGCAACGGGGTGAAGGTCTACGGGACGGTGTTCTTCCCGCCCACCGCGTACGGCGGCCAGCTCCAGTGGGTCCGCGACTTCGCCCAGAAGTCCGGCTCGAGCTACCCGGTCGCCGACAAGCTCGCCCAGGCCGCCCAGTACTACGGCTTCGACGGCTGGTTCATCAACCAGGAGACGGCCGGCGGCGACGCGGCACTGGCCACCGAGCTGCGCAACGAGATGCGCTACGCCCGCTCGCTCGGCCCGGTCGAGTTCATGTGGTACGACGCCATGACCGAGTCCGGCCCGGTGAGTTGGCAGAACGCGCTGACCTCGGCCAACGACGCCTTCCTCCAGGAGACGGCCGGGCGGACCTCCGACTCGATGTTCCTCAACTTCGGCTGGAGCAGCTCCGGCCTGAACTCCTCGCGCACGCTGGCCCGTTCACTGGGCCGCAGCGAGTACGAGCTGTACTCCGGCATCGACACCGAGGCCAACGGCTACAACACCTCGGTCTCCTGGTCCACCCTCTTCCCGGCCGCCCAGCCGCACACCACCTCACTGGGCCTCTACCGGCCCGAGTGGACCTGGAAGTCCGCCACCGACCGCGCCGACTTCTACGCCAAGGACTCCCGCTACTGGGTCGGCGCCAACGCCGACCCGGCCGACACCACCACCAGCTCCACCTGGAAGGGTCTGGCGAACTACGTCGCCGAGTCCTCCCCCATCACCGCCAAGCCCTTCGTCACCTCCTTCGGCACCGGCCAGGGCGACTTCTACAACTCCGGTGGCGTACGCGTCGGTTCGACCGGCTGGAACAACCTCTCGCTCCAGGACGTCCCGCCCACCTACCGCTGGTCGGTCAGCTCGACCGGCAGCCGGCTCACCCCGTCCATCGACTTCACCGACGCGTACGAGGGCGGCTCCTCGCTCCGGCTCACCGGCACCCTGGACGCCACCAACACCGTCCGGCTGTACCAGACCAAACTGCCGGTGGCCGCCGACACCAAGCTGTCCGTGACCCTCAAGACCCCGACGGCCCGGGCCACCAACCTCCGGGCGGCGGTCGCGTTCACCGACGCACCGACCACCTTCACCACCCTCGACCTCGGCTCGACCACCGGCTCGGGCTGGGAGACCAGGACCCTCGACCTGTCCGCCTACGCGGGCCGGACGATCGCCCAGATCGGCCTGCAGACCGTCGGCACGACACCATCCTTCGACCTGAAGATCGGTCAACTCCGGGTCTACGACGGGCTGGTGGACAGCGCTGCCGCACCCACCGCACTGACCGTGCTGGGCAGCACCGACGTCTCCGCGACCCGCAAGTCCCTGCGGCTGGCCTGGACGGCCTCCGCCTCCGGATCGGTCCACCACTACGAGGTCTACCGCCGCAACGCCGACGGCACCCGGACCTTCCTCGGCGCCACCCCGAACGACGCCTACTTCGTCCCGCAGCTCGACCGGGCCGGCACCGAGACCGCCACCACCCTGGACGTCGAGGCCGTCTCCACCGAGCTCGGCCGCTCCACCGCCGCTGCCACGACGGTCTCCTGGTCCACCGTCACCGAGTCCAACCTCGCCCTGAACCGGCCTGCCACCGCCTCCGCCCAGTGCAACGCCAACGAGGGCGCGGCCAAGGCCGTCAACGGCAGCGTCTCGGGTGGCAACAGCGACAAGTGGTGTGCGCTGACCACCAGTCCGTCGCTGGAGGTCGACCTCGGCTCGGTCCGGCCGCTCAGCCGATTCACCGTCAAACACGCGGCGGCGGGCGGCGAGAGCGCCTCCTGGAACACCCGCGACTTCACCGTCCAGGTCCGCAACACCACCACCGACCCCTGGACCACCGCCACCACCGTCACCGGCAACACCGCCGCCACCACAAACCATCCGGTCGCCCTGAGCGCCCGCTACGTCCGCTTGGTGGTCAGCAAACCCACCCAGACCACCGACCCCGCCACCCGCATCTACGAGTTCGAGGCCTGGGGCTCCTGACCCATCGCTGCCCCACCACCCGCCCCGGCGCTCGCCCGCAGCGCCGGGGCACCGGCTTTCAGCTGTCCTGGTGACTCGATGTTTGATGTAGTGGCGGGAGCGCGGACAAACGGCCGGGGAGTCAAGGTGTTGCACTGTGAAGCTGTCTGCAAACGTTACGGTGCAGGGCCGTGGGTCCTCAGCGAGGTGGACATGGAGGTCTCCGCCGGCGACGTCGTCGCGGTGCTGGGCAGCAACGGCTCCGGGAAGTCGACCTTGCTGAAGATCCTCGTCGGACTGTCGCGGCCCACGTCCGGCACGGTGTCGGGCCGGCCGTCGACCATCGGTTACGTACCGGACCGCTTCACGGCGCACGAACGCATGTCTGCGATCTCCTATCTCACCCACCTGGGACGCATCCGGGGCCTGTCGGCCTCCGCCGCCCGCGCCGGCGGAGCCGCCCTGCTGGACCGGCTGGCCCTCGTCGGCGGCCCGGACACGTCGCTGCGCACGCTCTCCAAGGGCAACGCGCAGAAGGTGGCGCTGGCCCAGGCGCTGCTTGTCCGGCCCGACCTGCTGGTCCTGGACGAGCCGTGGTCCGGTCTGGACGCCTCGGCCCACGGCGTCCTGGGGGAGCTCATCGGCGAAGTGGCCGCCCAGGGTGGGGCGGTGGTCTTCACCGACCACCGCGAGGCGATCACCGAGACGCACGCCGGCGGCGCCTACACCATCACCGACGGCCGGGTCACCCGGCGGGGCGGCCCGCAGTCCGAGGGCCCCGCCTCGGTGCTCGAGCTGGTGCTGACCCTGCCGCCCACCGGCGCCGTACCGGACGAAGTCGACTGGCCCGCACTCCCGGGCGTGCTGGACGCCGCCCGCCGGGGTCAGCGCATCGTTCTGCGCGTGACGCGGGCGCACTCGGACGCCGTACTGACGACGGCGCTCCGGCACCGCTGGTCGGTGGACTCCGTGGCTGGGGCCGCACACGACCACGCCTCCCGAGCGGACGCGAGGAGTGTCGCCCGGTGATCGCCCTGATCCGCTACCTGTTCACGGCGCTGCTGCTCTCCCAGCGCTACCTCGCACCGCTCCTCCTGTTCGTCGGCCTGACCGCCGTGCTGACCAGCAGTGACAGTGGTCCGCTCCCCGCCGCCTACTCCGCCGTGGCCGGGGCCATGCTGCTCTGTTCCGTCTGGCTCACCGTGGCGCTGATCGGCCTGGAGGATCCGCCGCACCGCTCGATCGTGGTCGTCAGTGCGGGCAGCCGCCTGAGGGTCCTGCTCGGCTCGGTCGCGACCGCCGCTGTCGGGTGCCTGCTGCTGACGGTGGTCGGTCTGGTGCTGCCGCTGGTGTTCGGGACACACACCGTCGGCCTCGCCGATCTGGCGCTCGGCACGGAGGCCCAACTCGTCTGTGCTTTCACCGGCATGGCCATCGGACTGCTCTGCTCACCACTGGTGTTCCGGCGGCAGGGCTACGCGCTGGTCCTGTCCCTGGTGCTCCTGCCGACCGTCCTGCTCGGCAAGGGCGTCTCCCCGGTCAACATCCTGCTCACCGACCTCCAGCACGCCTCGAACTCGGCGGACGTCCTGGGCTCCGCGGCCGTCCTGGTGGTCGCCGCCACAGGTCTGCTCGGACTGGGAGCGGCCGCCACCCACGCGATCACCGTCAGGAACAGCTGAGTACTGGTCAGGGGTATCCGCCGGACCCGCCACTCGGAGACAGCGGGGGTGGACATCGCCCGATAAATCCCAGGATCGTAACCACTTCTGAGGTGGCGTTACACAATCTCCAACGGGACACGGTGGCGGCCACGTTCCCGTTCGGCGTGTGACATTTCCCCTGCCGTTGCGGCCTTCTCCGGGCGCTGATCGCGACCCCATACTCCGAGTTCGGCAGCGGCGGTGAGCTGCGGAAACCTTGAGTGGGGATGGCGGTCCGAGGCCTTGGAAAAAATGACAACAGCGTTCCCTGCGGAATCCTGGCTGGTCTCGCGAGGGATCATGCTCGAACGGGGGCCGAGGCGGACGCTCGCGGCCGCGAGTTTCGTCAACATGGTGGGCAGCGGCGTCTTCATGCTGAGCGCCGCGCTCTTCTACACCCGCTCGGTCGGGCTGTCGGTGGCGCAGGTCGGGCTCGGGCTGGGGGTCGGCGGGTTGGTCGGGCTGCTCTCCGGGATACCGGTCGGGCGGCTGGCCGACCGGCGCGGGCCGCGCGAGGTGTACCGGCTGATGCTGATCGTCCAGGCCGCGGCGATGGCGGCGATGGTGCTGGTGCACTCGTTCTGGCTCTTCGTGGTGGTGGTCTGCCTCACCGAACTGGCGGGCTCGGCCAGTTCGGCCGCCCGGGGGCCGCTGGTGCGCGCGCTCGCGGGCGAGCAGCCCGCCAAGTTTCGGGCCTATCTGCGTGCCGCCGTCAACCTGGCCGCCAGCATCGGCGCCGGACTTGCCGCGCTGGTCGTCCAACTGGACACGCACACAGCGTACTTGTGCCTGGTACTGGGCAATGCGCTCAGCTTCGTGGTGACCGCGGCCATCGTCGGCCGACTGCCCTCACTGCCGCCCGTCCCGCCGCCGCCGGGGACCGGTCGGTGGATCGCGCTCAAGGACTACCGCTACGTCGTGGTCACCGCGCTGGACGGCGTCATGTCGCTCCAGGGCGAGGTGCTGGTCTTCGCACTGCCGCTGTGGATCGTCCAACGCACCGATGCGCCGCGCTGGTTCGTCGGGGCGAGCGCGCTGGCCAGTACCTTCATGGTGGTGGCCCTGCAGGTCAGGGCGAGTCGCGGGATCGACGGCAACGCCTCCGCCGCGCAGGCCTGGCGCCGCTCGGGCTGGGCGTTCCTGGCCGGGATGACCCTGATCGGCCTGGCGGCCGGGGTGCCCGGGTGGCTGGCGGCGTTGCTGATCCTGCTCGGGGTCGGCGTGCACACGATCGGCGAAATCCTGCAGGCGGTCGGCTCGTTCGAACTGCGTTACAACCTCGCTCCGGCCCACGCGCAGGGACAGTACTCGGGTGTCTTCAGGTTCGGCAGTGGCCTGGCAGGCGTCGCCGCACCCTCCCTGTTGGGCTTCCTCTGCATCACCTGGGGGACGCCCGGCTGGTTGCTGATGGGCGGGGTCTTCGTCGCGGTCGGGCAGGTGATCCCTTACGTCGTGCGGTGGGCCGAGAGTGACCCGCTCAGATCGCGGTGAGCGTGAGGATCGACGTGTACGTGCCCGGCGGCGTGCTGGTCGGGATCTGCAGGGTGAGGTCCGCGCCCGCCCTGGTGGTGCCGGGGCCGGTGCCGGAGCTGAGGGTGCGCGGGGAGTTGAGGCCCGTGCCGGGTAGGACCGCCGGGCCCGGGGTGACGGAGCGGATGGTGCCCCGGTCGAGGACGGCCGGGGCCCAGCCGAGCTGGCGGGCCTCGATGACGCCGGTGGCCGGGCCGGTGAAGTCGCTCGCCTGACCGGAGAGCGACCAGGCGAGGTTGCCGGGGCGGGTGTCGGTGATGGTGACCGGGGTGATCGGGCCACCGGTGCGGAACCAGGTACCGGCGGAGTCGAGCGCCGCCTGCGGCAGGACGACCCCGGGCGGCCCGGCCACGGACACCACCAGGGCACCGGGGGGCACGGTCGCGGTGATCCTCTGCACCGGACCTGACGGGACGTCCGTACCGCAGACCTGGGCGCCGAGCCGGTCGCACGGCAGCGGCTGCGGCGCGCTGTCGATGACGGCGACGGACGGCGCGGCGCAGGCCGACGGGTCCGGGCCGGCGGCCGCGGCACCGGGGATGCGCGGCAGGGTCCGGAGCCCGGCCTCGATCATCCGGGGCGACAGCGGTGCATCGCCCATGACCGCCGCCTTGCTCTGCTGGCACAACCCGTACGAGGCGAAGGCGCGAAGGGGTTGGCCCTTGAACGCGCTGAAGTTGGCACTCACGGCGGTCGGCACGATCATGTGGCTGACCACCGGCAGCGGATAGGCGCGGGGATCCGGGCTCGTACGGACGGTGGAGAGATCGACCGGCTCGCCGGGCGTCACGGTCGCGGCGGTCAGACCGACGGCCACCGCGCCCGCCGTGGGCGCCGTGTAGTACCCGGCACCGTTCAGTACCCGCGCCATCGGCAGCCGGGCTTCCATCGCGTAACTCGCGTTCGTGTACCCGATGGAGCCGTTGTTCCCCTGGTTCGCGACGAAGACGGCAACTCCCAGTGCGGAACCGAGCGCTGTCACGGTGCCCGGAGCGGCGGGGAAGACGGCCGTGGCACCGCAGGGCGCACCACGGACCGCCGAGCAGTACGCGTCCCAGGCCGCGGGCTGCTCGGCCCCGAGCCAGCGGGTCAGTTCGTAGGTGGTGGCGTTGCCGTCGGAGCGGACGGCCGGGCGGATCGGCAGGTCGGGCAGCGCCAGACCGGGGTTGTCGGCGACGATCACGGGGTCGTTCCACCGGGTGACGGCCCGGGTGAAGATCCCGGCGGCCGCGACGCTGGACAGCCGCAGATCGGTGACCCGCCGCCCGTCGACCACCAGGTTGTACGGGAACGCCACCGCCCCTGCGGTGATCGGCAGATAGGCGTGCGGCCGGGTCGGCGGCGGGTCGGTCACGCCCTGGTCGGTGATGCCGTAGGGCAGTTCCGAGACGGCGAAGTCCGTTGCGTCGTGCCAGAAGTTCACCCGCCCGTAGGCGGAGCCCTGGGGGTCGTAGTCGACCACGGGACCGGAAGCCCGGAGCGTGTTGATCCAGTAGTCGATCTGGTTGTAGGCGGTGGTCGACCCGGCACCGGACACCCGAGGGTCGGCCGCCGACGCCGGTGACGCCCCGTCAACCACCAGACAGACCAGAGCGGTCGCCAACGCGACCGTGCCCGGCGAACGCCACCAACTCGCGGCAGACCGCACGATGTACTCGCTTCCCCCGAAGATATTCCAAGATCACCCTTGGTGGCCCCGGTGAACGCGCGGCGACATCCTGCCGAAGGGCGGACATGCGGAGCTCGAACGTCGCGACAGGTCAGCGGCAGATGACGAAGTCCGGGTAGGGGTACGTCCCGGGCTCGTCGCCGATCTCCTGGATGGCGGCGCGGATCTGCCGGAGGTGGTCGGCCGTCAGCTCGAGGACGTGTTCGTCGGGCTGGTAGGTGGTGAAGATGGGGTAGTCGTCGCCCGGAGTCGTGGTCATCTCGATGTGGCAGCCGAGCACATGGGTGACGGGGCGGGTCTCGGTGAAGGAGACCAGGCGGTCGATCGAGTGGGTGAAGGCCGCCCAGTCCTCGACGTACAGCCGGCCGGGGTAGACGGTGTCGCCGGTGAGCAGGAAGCCGGTGTGCGGGTCGTAGTACGTGACCGAGGCCCGGTGGTGGCCCGGGGTGGCGAGGCACTCCAGGACCCGGCCGCCGAGGTCGAGCGGGACGGTCACGGACGGGTCGTCGGCGAGGCCGAGGAACCCCCAGGCGCTCGCCTGGTCGGCGGGGACCACGACGGTGTCGGGCCGGTCGGCGAACTGACCGTCCCCGGCCACGTGGTCGCCGTGCCCGTGCGAGTGCAGGACCAGGAGCTGGTAGGACTCACGCGGGTGGGCGGCGAGCCACTGGTCGACCAGGGTGTCGACGGTGGCACGGAGCGGGAAGTACTCGGCGGAGGCGGTCGCACCGGTGTCGATCAGGACAGCCCGGTCGGCGCCGAACAGCAGGTAGAGGAACGGGGCTTCGTAGTTGACCGCCATGTTCTGACGGAGGACCAGGGTGTGCTCGTCGTGGGAGTACACCTGGATGTCCGGGTCGGCGTTGTGCTTGGCCGACACCGACCCGTGGATCCACCGGACGTCGAGCGGGCGGGTGGCCGGGGCCTCACTGTTGAAGGTGATCTTGTCCATGGCCCGGAAGCTACCGTGTGCCCACCGTACCCGCCAAGGGAATTGGTCTGATCTGACGGCGGATCAGGCGGGTGGCTCAAGCGGCCGGGCTCCGTACAGGCGTGGCAACGGCAGGTCTCGGGTTCCGGCTTGAGGTGAGGTCAGAGACCCCGGGGGCTGCTGTCCGCCGTCGGCCTGGGATAAGGTCCGGAGATCAGTAAGCCGTCCGGAAGGGGGCCGGTCCGCGCCATGTCCAGAGAACTTGCCAAGGCGTCCCGGGTGCGGGTCAGTGAGCTCACTTCGAGCACCGATCTCTACCTCGGTGTACACATCGCCGGGCCCGGGCTCACCTTCGACATCAGCTGCTTCGGGCTCGACGCCGAGGAACGGCTGAGCGACGACCGGTACTTCGTCTTCTTCAACCAGCCCAACAGCCCCGAGCAGTCGATCCGGCTGCTCGGCGCGCAGGAGGGCGACTCCGAGTCCTTCGCGGTGGCACTGCCGCAGGTGCCGGAGACCGTCCACAAGCTGGCGTTGACCGCGACCATCGACGGCGGCGGGCAGATGTCCCAGGTGGCCTCAGGGTACGTCCGGATCGTGGCGGACGGCGCCGAGGTCGGCCGGTACAGCTTCACCGGCACCGAGTTCTCCACCGAGCGGGCCGTGATGCTCGCCGACGTCTACCGGCGTGGTGGCGAGTGGCGGTTCGCCGCCGTCGGCCCCGGCGTCGGCCCCAACCCGCCGAGCCCGTCCCGGTCGGCGTGCGGATCTCGCTGACCAAGTACACCGAGCTCCCGGAGAGCCCGGGTTGGGTGCAGCAGAACGACAACCTGGTGCGGGTCACCCTGACCAAGGGTCAGGACGTGCTCGCCCTCCAGGGCAGCATGGTCGCCTACCAGGGCAAGGCCGACTTCGCGTACGAGGCCTCCGGCATGCTGCGCAAGCTGGTCGGCAACCTGACCGGCCAGCCGCTCAAGCTGATGCGGGTCTCCGGCGAGGGTCAGGTGTTCCTCGCCGACGAGGCCTGCGACCTGCACGTGGTCCGGCTGGAGGGCGACTCGCTCTGCGTCGGCTCGGACCGGCTGCTGGCCTTCGACGCGGGCCTGGAGTACGAGGTGCGCCGGATCGAGGGCGATGGCCTGCCGAACGGCGGCTTCTTCACCCTGCAACTCAGCGGGCACGGCATGGTCGTGGTGAAGACCAACGGCGTCCCGGTGGTCCTGCCGGTCACACCCGTGCCGGAGACCTACGTCGACATCCAGGCGCTGGTGGCCTGGTCCAAGGGTGCGCAGGTGATCACCACCGCGCCGGTGCGGATCCGGCGCTCCGCGTACACCGGGCACGCGGCCCAGGCGCACAGTCTCCAGTTCCGTGGCGGGCCGGGGAACTTCGTCGTCGTCCAGCCGTTCGAGGTCTGAGGACCGAGGGGGATTCATGCAGGCACAGTTCCTCACGGGCGGCGGGCTCGACACCCACCGACCCGTCGACACCGCGACCCGGATGAGCAACCACGGCAAGGCGATCTGCCGGGTCGCGGTCACCACCGGGGCGGATGTCTACGCCAAGGCGGGCTCGATGGTGGCGTACGACGGCTTCCTCCAGTACGAGTCGGTGTCACAGACCTTCCGCCGGGCGCTCGGAGAGTGGGCCGCCGGCGAGCGGAGCCCGCTGCTGAGCTGGTCCGGCGACGGCGCGCTCTACCTCGCCGACATGGGCGCGGACGTGCTGAACCTGCACCTCGCCGACGAGAGCCTGTCGGTGAACGGCTCGCACCTGCTCGCCCTGGACGCCACCCTCCGCTGCACCGTGGAGAAGGTGCGCGGGGTGGCCAAGCTGGCCGGCACCGGCCTCTACAACGTGGAGGCCTCCGGCACCGGTTGGGTCTCCGTCACCTCCCGCGGCGTGCCGGTGGTGCTCAACTGCGCCGAGGCGGAGACCTACGTCGACCCGGACGCGCTGATCGCCTGGACGACCGGTCTCCAGGTGCGCGCCCGGCGGTCCATGAAGCTCGGCTCGCTGGTCGGCCGAGGCAGCGGCGAGGCCATGCAGCTCGGCTTCCAGGGCTCGGGCTTCGTGGTCGTACAGCCCAGCGAGGACACCGCCGACCGTCTCAAGATCCGCGGCTGAGAACCGAGTTCGAGGAGCCCTTCCGTGCAGAGCCCCCTCCTGGCGCACACCGCCGGCACCGGCACCGACCGCTTCGGCCTGCAGAACCCGCAGCTGCTGCGGGTGGTGCTGGACGGCAGTTCCGAAGTGCTGGCCCGCACCGGCGCGATGGTCGCGCACGTCGGCAAGGTCGCCTTCGCCGCCTGGTCGCCGCCGTCCGGCAACCGCCGCAACCGTCGGCGCGACGCCGACGCCCTCGACCTGATGCGCTGCTCCGGCACCGGCACCGCCTACCTCGCCAACCTGGCCCAGCACCTGCACGTGCTGCCGCTGAACGGCGAGAAGATGGTGATCACCAACACCTACGTGCTGGCACTCGACGCCGCACTGGAATGGCAGGCGGTGGCCATCGAGAACGGTGACCGGATCGCCGGAGTCGGCTCGCGCGCGCTGGAGTTCACCGGCACCGGAAGCCTGGTGCTGATGACCTCCGGCCGCCCCCTGGTGCTGCCGGTCGAGCCCGGCCGGTACGTCTACGGCGACGCCGACGCGGTGGTCGGCTGGTCCTCCGGTCTCGAGGTGCAGCTCCAGGCGCAGAGCAGCAACACCGAGGCCTGGCGCCGACGCGGCACCGCGACCGAGGGCTGGGAGCTGTCCTTCACCGGGCAGGGCTACGTGATCGTGCAGCCCAGCGAGATGCTGCCGCCGCAGCGGGTGCCGCGCGGCTGACCCCGGCGGTCAGTGGCGGTCAGTGGCGATGGTGGTTGTCGGGCTGGGCCGGGTCACCCGGGTGTTCCAGTCCCGGCACCAGGGTCAGGCGCTCGGCCCGGGCCCGGTCGATCCAGCGGACGAAGGCGATCCGCCGGGCGCTGCCCAGCATTTCGGCGCTCCGGTCCGGCGACGCCGGTGCCGGCTGACGCCCGGTCAGCGCCGCCGTCCACGCGCCGACCGTGACCTGCCGGCCGGGGGCGGCGGCCCGGAGCGCCCGGACCAGCTCGGTCGGCAGGGTGGCCGGGTCGGCGTCGAAGTCGCCGTCCGGCGAGCTCAGTTGCCAGCGCTCCCCCGCCAGGTGATCGACGGCCGGTACCGGTCCGGGCACGACGTCCGCCGTAACCGCGTCGAACACCGCCCGGACGGCCGCGCTGCCCTCGAACGCGGCGGYCGCGATCGACCCCAGCTCGACGGCCGCCCGCTGGTCCAGCCGCACCGGCAGCGCGGCACCCGGGTCCAGCCCCCGGGCCGCCGCCTCGGCCGCGCACAGCTCCTCCGTCAGCACCACCTGCGCGACCCAGCGGGTGAGTWGCCGGTCCTCGGCACTGCCGGGCCGGGGCAGCGCCGAGGCGCGCGGTCCACCGCGCAGGGCGGCCAGCCTGAGATCGAGCTCGGTACGTGGCAGCGGCCGCCCGTCCAACAGGCCGAGCACAGCCGCCGACTGACGGTCCGTCATGGCGAGACCATCAGCTCGACGGTCGGCGCGTACTGACAGCGGCCGAACCACATCACCTTGGCGACCAGCCAGTACGTCCCCGGGTCGAGATCGGCGGGCGGCGCCAGCTCGAAGACCACCTGCTCCGTCGCGCCCGCCGCCACCCGGAAGCCGCGGACCGGCGTCCGGACGATCTCCCAACTGCCCCACGGGGAGACCGCCTGCAGCTCGCCGTGGATCTCCCCCATCGTCCGATTGCCGAGCAGCAGCGACAGCTGCGCCCGCCCGCCGGGCGCGACCCGGATCGTGGTCGTGTCCGTCGCCACGGTGAGGCCGGTCTGCCGACCGGTGTCGGCCTTGGTGCCCTGGGCCTGCGACCAGCCGTCCGGGATCGGGCCCGGCACCGGGAGCAGGGCGGGCAGTTCGCCGAGCGCGACGGTGGCGACGTCCTCGATCTGCTGGCCGAGGTACTCGGTCCGGACCGCGACGAAGTACAGGCCGGGGCCGGCGTCGGCGGGCGGGGTGAGCGTGACAGGGAACCGGAGGTGCCCGCCGGCCGCCAGGCGGTACGGACGGCGGCGCAGGCCGGCCTGCCAGCCGTCGGGCGGCAGGATCTCGGCGGTGCCCTCGACGGCGGCGTCCGTCAGGTGCGAGGCGAGCACGGCGGACAGCTCGACCGGCTCACCGGCGGTCCGGAGCAGGCCGGGGGCGAGGCCGACCGACACCGGCAGGTAACCCATCGGCGCGGGGCCCCGGTTGTGCAGCCAGTAGCGGGCGTGCACGGGCTGGGCGGCCTCGGCGACGGGGCCGAGCGGGCCGGCCGACCCGGCCGAGCTGAGCGGGGCTCCGCCGGACACGGCGTCGACCGGACGGGCCGTCAGGGTGGCGACGCCGGAGCCGTCGAGGGTGATCGGCCCGTCCAACCGGGCGAGCGGGCGTTCCAGCAGGTCGGCCCGGTGCAGGGCGGTCAGCCGCAGCGCACCGTCCAGCTCGGCCGTCCGGCCCAGGCCGGTGGACTCGACCAGCCGCAGGGTGACCCCGGCGGCCGGGTCGGTGGCGGCGGCCGAGCCGTGCGCGATCGGGTTTCCGGTCGGCTTGAGGGTGCTCAGCCGGACCTCGCGTTCGGGACGGATCCGCAGCCAGGAGTGCCGGGCGGGCAGCGGGCCGTCCTGCGCGGGGGCGAGCCTGGCGAGCAGCGGGTGGTTGAACTCCTGTCCCTGGGACGGCAGCGCGAGCGTCCGCCAGTCACCGTCGCCACTGACCAGCGCATAGCTGAAGTCATGGGTCCAGTGCTGGAGTTGGAACGACGAGCCGTCCGGGGCGGTGCGCCGGGGCGGGTCGATCCAGACGCCCGAGGGCCAGCCGGTGCAGGAGCGCAGCAGCGAGAGGTGCAGCGCGCCGCCCGGGTCGACGGCGAAGCCGGGCAGGCCGAAGGTGAGCAGCGCGGCGGTGTGGTCGGTGAGCCGCTCGCCGGCAGACGGCTCGCCCGGGCAGACGGCGGTGACCCGGGCGTCCGCCAGGTCGTCGGTCAGCGCCTCGGGGTCGGTGACCACCAGCGCGGGGAGGACACGCAGTCCGCGCAGGTCGGCGTCCGGCTGCCAGACCTCGCGCAGCGGGCGGGCGGCGGGGACCCAGACCCGGCCGTGCGCCTTCAGCACGGCCGCGTACTCCTCCCCCACCTCCGCGAGCAACTGCCGGGTGGCGTCGTTGACTTCGGGCCCGCCGAGCAGGATGCGGAAGTCCGGCAGGTTGGAGTCGACGTCGAGCCAGCCGTAGCGGGACCAGTCGGCGCTCGCGGTGGTCGCGGTGACGCCGACCCGGGCCAGCGCCACCACCAGGTCGCGGGCGTCAGCCGCCCGGTCGAGGTCGGGGACGACCACCTCGGCCACACCCAGCGCCCGGTCGCCGAGCGCCGTGCCGTCCGGCCGGGTGAGGGTGACCCGGGCGGTGCAGCCGAGGCCGAACCAGGTGTTGGCGGGGTTGTCGAGCGTCCAGGGCGTCTCCGCCACGTCGACGTCGGGCAGCGCGAAGCCCCGGCCGACCACCGCGTCCGCGACCTCGCTGACCGGCAGGGTGCCGGGCAGGTCCAGGGCGAACCGCAGGCGGAGCAGCCGGTCGGCGGAGCCGTGGTCGATCACCCTGGTCCGGCAGTCGATCCGGTCCAGGCCGTGCCACAGAGTGACGGTCTGTTCGTACCGGATGCCGTCCACGGTGCCGCTGCTGACCAGCCGTTCGCCGAGCGGGCCGACCTCCCGTCGGGTGACGGCCGCGGTGTCGCCCGAGCCGAGCACCGGGCCCTTGGGCAACAGGTGCCAGGGGCCTTCGCCGAAGTCGGGGTGCTGCTGGTACTCCTCGTACACCCGCAGCTCGTTGCCGAGCCGACCGGGCTGGAGCAACTCCCGTCCGGACAACAGGTCCTGAACGCTGCTCAGGGCGCCGCCCCGGGCCGGATCGGCGGTGACCCGGTAGCGGTGATTTCCGATACCGACGCCCCCGGCGGCCGTCCAGAGCGCTTCCGGAGTACCGTCCACGGCCCGCCAGCTGCGCCAGCCGAGAGCGGGGACGGCGTCCGCGCGGAAGTACAGGGTGCCCTGGTCCACGGCGCAGGGCACCGGCGCTCCGGTGTCGTCGACGATCCGGACCGCCGCCGGGGAGCCCTCGGGCAGGCGGACCGCGACGGTGGCGGAGCGCTCGAAGGAGAGCGTGTTGGTGACCACCACGGCGGTGCCAGGACCCCGGGTGTCGACGGTGCCGACCAGGGCGTCCAGGGCCCGGTCGCGGACCTCGGCGGCCAGGTCGTGCGCCTCCCGCCAGCCGCCGAGCAGGTCGAGGTACACCTGGTCGGACTCGGAACCGGTGATCGCGTCATGGTGTGCGCCGTACGCGAGTTGGCGCCACACCTTGTCGAGCGCGGCCTCGGGGTAGCTGCCCAGCCCCTGCAGGGCGGCCAGGGTGGCGAGCTTCTCGGCGTCCAAGGCCGCGACCTCGCCTGCCCGTTGGGCCTGCTTGGTGTCGATGTACGAGACGTCCTTGCCGGTGTAGACCGGATTCATGTCGCGGGTCTGCGGGCTGGGCCGGCGGCCGGTGGCGGCGGACTCGGCCCGGACGGCGGTCAGGAAGTCGCGCGGGGTGCCGCAGACGAACCTGGGCCAGACGTACTTGGCGGCCCAGGAGCGGTGGATCTCGGTGACCCACTTGTTCGGCGGGGTGTAGTCGGTGCCGACCGGGAGCAACAGGTTCCTGGTCGCGCCGACCGGCTTGAGCTTGCGGTACAGCTCGTACACCGCCTGCTCGGCGGCGGGCAGGTCGGCGGCCGAGTCCATCCACCAGCCGGCCGAGTAGTGGTGCGGCATGAAGTGCGTCAGCACGCCCCGGCCCGAGGGCGAGATCCACTCGAACTCGCTCGGGAACTGCATGACGGTGGCGTCGTCCTTGGCCGCCCGGAAGTTCTTCTGGATCGGCCCCCACTGGTGGAAGGGCCCGCGCGCCCACGCACTGCCGGTCAGCCCGGCGTCGGCCAGGTAGCCGGGGAACTGCGGGTCGTGGCCGAAGACGTCGAGTTGCCAGGCGGTCTGCGGGTCGCCGCCGAGGATGTCGCGCTGGTAGCCGATGCCGTAGACGATGTTGCGGATGGTGGTCTCGGCGCCGGTCAGGTTGGTGTTCGGTTCGTTGTAGGTGCCGCCGACCAGCTCGATCTGGCCGCGCTCCAGCAGCCTCCGTAACTGGGCGCGCCGCTCCGGATGTTGGTCGAAGTAGGGCTTGAGGTAGTCGATCTCGGCCAGCACGAACCGGTACACCGGGTCGCGCAGGGCCAGCTCCAGATGGGCGTCCACCAGCGCGAAGCCGTTCCGCTCCCAGAGCGGCCGGGTGGTGGCGTCGCCGGAGAGCAGCTCCCAGGGCGAGGTGTAGGCGGCCTGGGTGTTCCACCAGACCGGGTCGTAGTGGAAGTGCGAGACCAGGTACATCGTCCAGCCCGGCTCGGCGACCAGCAGCTCGGCCGTCACCTCGGCCCCGCCCGCGCGGACGGTGACCGGGCGGCGCTGACCGGGTACGGGGTCGGTGACCTGCAGCGGGATCTCCACCGTGCCGGTGCCGGTGGCCTCGCCTCGAACTCCCGCTCCGGTGACGGTGATCGGGGTCGGCGGCCCCGTCACGGTGACCCGCAGGACCTGCCGGGGATCGGCTTCGCTGCCGGTGAACAGATCGGTGCTCTCGACGGCGGTGACGGTGACCGGCACGGGGGTTCCCTCCTGCTGATCCATGGGCTGAATCCATGGACTGGGCCATCGGCACGGCGAACCTAAACCGCTATAGTTTGGGTGTCAATAGACCATTCCGACGACCGCCGCCAGGTCTCATCTGACGTGCTCTCAGCAAGTGTTCTGACCAGCGGGATCGGTAAACCGGTCGATGGGGCGTGCACTATGCTCCGACCAGGTTTTCGACGGGTCGTGAGAGAGGGGGGACGCCCCATGGCAAGACCGACCATCGCGGACATCGCCCGGCAGGCCGGGGTGTCCAAGGGCGCCGTCTCGTTCGCCCTCAACGGGCGGCCCGGGGTCAGCGAGGAGACCCGTCGGCGGATTCTCGGGATCGCCGAGGAGATGAACTGGCGCCCGCACAGCGCCGCCCGCGCGCTCGGCGGCGCGAAGGCCGGAGCGGTCGGCCTGGTACTGGCCCGGCCGGCCCGCACCATCGGTGTCGAACCGTTCTTCGCCCAGCTGCTCTCCGGCCTCCAGGCGGGCCTGTCCGCCCACTCCACCGCCCTGCAGCTGATGGTGGTCGAGGACACCGCCGCCGAGATCGAGGTGTACCGGCGCTGGGCCTCCGAACACCGGGTGGACGGCTTCGTGGTGGTCGACCTCCAGGTCCGCGACCCCCGGATCGCGGTGCTGGAGCAGCTCGGCGTGCCCGCCCTGGTGCTCGGCGGACCCGGCCGGCACGGCACCCTGCCGAGCGTCTGGGCCGACGACCGGGAGGCGATGATCTCCACCGTCAACTACCTTGCGGCGCTCGGTCATCGACGGATCGCCCACCTGGCTGGGCTGCCCGCCTTCCAACACACCCAGCGCCGGATCCGCGCGCTGCGCGACAGCGCGAAGCGGCTCGGGCTGACCGAGGCCCTCTCGGTGCCCACCGACTTCAGCGACGCCGAGGGCGCCGCGGCCACCCGCGCACTGCTCACCCGCAGCCGCCGTCCCACCGCGATCATCTACGACAGCGACGTGATGGCCGTGGCCGGGCTCGGTGTCGCGATGGAGATGGGGGTGGCCGTGCCCGGCGACCTGTCGATCGTCTCCTTCGACGACTCGACCCTGACCCGGATCGTCCACCCGCCGCTCACCGCGCTCTCCCGCGACACCTTCGCCCTCGGCGAGCAGGTCGCCCGTACGATGCTCGCCGCCATCGCCGACCCCGAGGCGGTGCACGACCTGAAGAACCCCACCCCCCGGCTGACCGTCCGGGAGAGCACCGCCGCCCCGCGCCCGGAGTAGGGCGTGTCTTTCGGGTCAGGCCGGCTAGTGGGCGGCGTTGGGGTGCGTGGCTCGGCGGTGCCGAGGAGGGAGTCCATGCGGAGCATCGGCGACCGACGAGAAGCCGGCGAGGTGCGTGCCCCGGCGGCGACCGCCCGGCCTGACCCGAAAGACACGCCCCTGCCTGCTACCTGCGCGGTACGCGCTGCCGGTCCGTACTGCAACGGCAGTACGCCCAACTGTCTGCCACCGGACGACGACGTG
This sequence comes from Kitasatospora sp. P5_F3, assembly GCF_054049135.1. NCBI lineage: Bacteria > Bacillati > Actinomycetota > Actinomycetes > Kitasatosporales > Streptomycetaceae > Kitasatospora > Kitasatospora sp. P5_F3. The sequence goes on from NZ_JBFUMY010000011.1 coordinate 45,827, forward strand.
AGCCCCCGCACCAAGAAGGATTGAGGCATCCTGCGGCACCCCCGCCGCCCACTGCCGATCCAGACTGGAGCGCCCTTCTCCGTGGCCACCTTTCTCTACCGGCTCGGCCGGTTCTCGTTCCGGCAGCGACGGTACGTCGTCCTGCTCTGGGTGGCGCTGCTGGCCGCCTGCGCGTTCGCCGCGGCCAAGGCACCCGCGGCTGAGGACGACGGGTTCGCGATGCCGGGCACCCAGTCGCAGCAGGCCTTCGACCTGCTCAACGAGCGCTTCCCCGGCGCGAGTTCGGACGGCGCCGACGCCCGGATCGTGTTCGTTGCACCGCAGGGGCAGCAGATCACCGCGACCGCCAACAAGGCCGCGGTCGAACAGGTGGTCGGCGAGCTGACCGGCAGCCCGCAGGTCAAGAGCGTGCTGGACCCGTTCGTCACCCACGCCGTCAGCAAGGACGGCAGCACCGCCTACGCCACCGTCTCGTACGACGCGAAGAGCACCGAGCTCACCTCGGCCACGAAGGCGCACCTCGAGGACGCCGTCAAGGGCGGCCAGCACGCGGGCCTGACCGTGGAGCTCGGCGGTACGGCGCTCCAGCCCGGGCCCGAGGCGGGCGGCGTCACCGAGGTCGTCGGCATCGCCGCCGCCGCGGTCGTCCTGCTGATCACCTTCGGCTCGCTGGCGGCCGCCGGACTTCCGCTGCTCACCGCGCTGATCGGCATCGGGGTCGGCGTGACCGCGATCGTCGCCGTCGGCATGTCCAGCACCACCACCACGCTCGCCCTGATGCTCGGGCTGGCGGTCGGCATCGACTACGCGCTCTTCATCGTCTCCCGCTACCGGACCGAACGGGCCGACGGCCACCGTCCCGAGGAGGCCGTCGGCCGGGCCGTCGGTACGGCCGGCTCGGCCGTGGTCTTCGCCGGGCTGACCGTCTTCATCGCGCTGGCCGGTCTCGCCGTGGTCGGCATTCCCGCCCTCACCAACATGGGGATGGCCGCAGCCGGCACCGTCCTGGTCGCGGTCGTGATCGCGCTGACCCTGCTGCCCGCGCTGCTCGGCTTCTTCCAGAAGGCCGTCCTGCCCCGGTCGACCCGCCGAGCGGCAGCACCGCGCGCCACCGCCACTCCTGCTGCCGCCAGGCCGAACGGCGGCACCCGCTGGGCCCGGTTCGTGACCCGCCGTCCGGTCGCCGTCCTGGTGTTCGGCGTGCTCGGCCTCGGCGTGCTGGCCGTACCGGCGCTCAGCCTCGACCTCGGGATGCCGGGCGCCGAGTCGCAGCCCACCTCGTCCACCCAGCGCCGGGCCTACGACGCCCTCGCCGACGGCTTCGGCCCCGGCTTCAACGGGCCGCTCACCGTGGTGGTGGACGCCAAGGGCGCCGCCGACCCGAAGGCCGCCGTCGCCCGCGCCGCCGGTCAACTCGCCGCCACCGAAGGCGTGGTGTCCGTCTCGCCCGCCGCCTTCAACCCGGCCGGCAACACCGCGCTGATCACCGCCGTGCCCGCCACCGGCCCCAGCACCACCGACACCAAGGACCTGGTGCACACCATCCGGGGCGAGGCCGCCGGGCTCCGCGCGGAAACCGGCGCGACCGTGCTGGTCACCGGCACGACGGCGGTGAACATCGACATCTCGCAGAAGGTCTCCGACGCGCTGCTCCCCTACCTCGCGCTGGTGGTCGGCCTGGCCGTCCTGCTCCTGATGGTGGTGTTCCGCTCCGTGCTGGTTCCGCTGAAGGCGGCGCTCGGCTTCCTGCTCTCGGTCGCGGCGGCGTTCGGCGTGATCGTCGCGGTATTCCAGTGGGGCTGGTTCGCCGGACTGCTGGGCGTCGAGCAGACCGGCCCGGTGATGAGCATGATGCCGATCTTCCTGATCGGTGTGGTGTTCGGCCTTGCGATGGACTACGAGGTCTTCCTGGTGACCCGGATGCGCGAGGCGTACGTGCACGGGGAGCGGCCGGGGCAGGCGATCGTCACCGGTTTCCGGCACAGTGCCCGGGTGGTGGTGGCCGCAGCCGTCATCATGATCGCGGTGTTCTCCGGGTTCATCGGGATGAGCGAGTCGATGATCAAGATGATGGGGCTCGGCCTGGCCTCGGCGGTCTTCCTGGACGCCTTCGTGGTCCGGATGACCATCGTCCCGGCGGTGCTCGCGCTGCTCGGCGACCGGGCCTGGTGGCTGCCGAAGTGGCTGGACCGGATCATTCCCCGGGTGGACGTGGAGGGCGAGTCGCTGACCGCCACCGCGCCCGCCCCCGCCCCCGCTGGCCAGGAGCTGACGGAGCGTCCGGCCGTTCACGTCTGATCATCGCCTGGCGCCCGTGGCTCCGCAGGCACCCCCGCACCGTCGACGTGACGCTCGCCGTGCTGCTCTGGGGCCTGGCGGTGCTGGCCAGCACCATGTCGGCCACCGACCCCCGGATCGTCCGGGCCCCGTCTCTCGCCGTCGCGCTGATCGCCGCGGCGGCCTCGGTCGCCCTGCTCTGGCACCGCACCCGTCCGCGCACCGTGGTGGCCGTCACCACCCTGTGCGGCGCCGCCATCAGCGTGCTGGCCGACTCGGGCGGCTTCCAGCCCTCGCCGTTCACGGCGGGCGCCGCACTGGCCGCGCTCTACTCGATGGCCATGCGCACGGACCGCCGCACCGCCATGCTGTACACCGCTGCGGTCGCGGGCATCCTGTTCACCGCCACCGTGCTCTCCACCTCCGGCTCGATCCTCACCGCCAACCGGATCGGCTTCGTCGCCTGGATCCTGCTCTCGGGCGCCATCGCCGACTCGGTCCGCAGTCGGCGCGACTACGTCGCCGCCGTCGAGGCCCGGGCCGAACTGGCCGAGCGCACCCGGGAGGACGAGGCCCAGCGGCGGGTCGGCGAGGAGCGGATGCGGATCGCCCGCGAGCTGCACGACATCGTCGCGCACCACATCGCCCTCGCCCACGCCCAGGCCGCCACCGCCGCCTACCTGCTGCGCAGCAAGCCCGAGCAGGCCCAGGAGATGCTGGACAGCCTGGCCGGCACCACCTCCGCCGCACTGCGCGAACTCAAGGCCACGGTGGGCCTGCTGCGCCGCTCGGACGACCCGGAGGCGCCCCTTGAGCCCGCCCCGGGTCTGGCCCAACTCCCGGATCTGCTGGCCGCGTTCGAGGGCGCGGGCCTGACCGTCACGGTACACAGGTCCGGCGAACCGCGGCCGCTCTCCCCCGGCGTGGATCTGACCGCCTACCGGATCATCCAGGAGGCGCTGACCAACGTCACCAAGCACGCGGGCGCCGCAACCGCCTCGGTCCGGCTGGCCTACACCCGCCGCCTGCTGACCGTGACGGTCGCCGACGACGGCCACCCGGCCGCACCGGCGGGCGCACCGGGTTACGGTCTGATCGGCATGCGCGAACGGGCCCAGTCGGTCGGCGGACGCCTGCTGGCCGGACGCAGCTCGGACGGCGGCTTCGAGGTCACCACCGAACTACCGCTGGAGACCGGCGAGTCCGACCCCGGCCAAGGCGATCAGGATCTTGACGAGAGGACCGCACGGTGACCATCCGGGTACTGCTGGCCGACGACCAGGCCCTGCTGGCCGGCACCTTCCGGCTGCTGATCGAGTCCTGCGAGGACATGGAGGTGGTCGGCGTCGCGGGCGACGGCCGGGCGGCGGTCGCCCTGGCCCGCGCCACCAGGCCGGACGTGGTCGTGATGGACATCCGGATGCCGGTACTGAACGGGCTGGCCGCCACCGAGGAGATCTGCCGCGACCGAGCCCTGTCCGGCACCCGGGTGCTGATCCTCACCACCTTCGAGATCGACGAGTACGTGGCCCAGGCCCTGCGCGCGGGCGCCAGCGGCTTCCTCGGCAAGGACGTCGGCCCCGAGGAACTCCTCGGCGGCATCCGGGCGGTGGCCGCCGGGGACACCCTGCTCTCCCCCACCGCCACCCGGGCCCTGATCGACCGCTTCCTGGCCCACCCCGAGACCGACCCGGCCACCCCACCCCCGGCCCTCGACGTCCTCACCGCCCGCGAACGCGAGGTGATGGCCCAGGTCGCCGAGGGCCTCTCGAACGACGAGATCGCCGAGCGGATGTACGTCAGCCCCCTCACCGTCCGCACCCACGTCCAGCGCACCATGACCAAACTCGGCGCCCGCCACCGCGCCCAACTGGTCGCCATCGCCTACCAGTCGGGCCTGGTCCGGGTCGACCCGCCGGACCGCACCTGATCCTGTGACCGCAGGTTGGCCGGGGTGAGGCCTCGGGCCGCGTGGCGTCGCAGCTGGGACATGAGCGATCGCCTTCCCCTTCCGAAGAGCTGACGCCCCGGCAGACGCCCGACGATCGCCCGGAGAAGCGCTCATGACCGTCGCCGCCCCCGCCCGGGCCGACGAGGACCCGGCCGCCCCGGACCGGCGGCCGCTCGGCGCCCTGCTGGCCGCGAACCTCGTCTCGATCACCGGGAACGCCTTCGCCGGCATCGGTGTGCCGTGGTTCGTCCTGCAGACCACCGGCAGCGCCTCCCGGGCCGGCCTGGTGGCCTTCTGCGGGATGCTGCCGCTGGCGGTGTCGGCGCTCGCCGTCGGACCGCTGATCGACCGGATCGGACGCCTGCGCGCGTCGGTGCTGTCGGACCTGGTGTGCGGGACGGCCATCGGGCTGATCCCGCTGCTCCAATGGGCCGGCGCCCTGCGGTTCTGGCACCTGTGTGTGCTCATGGGGGTCAACGGGCTTTTCCAGGCGCCGGGCGAGACCGCACGCCAGGTGCTCACGCCCGATCTCGCCGATCACGCCGGCCTCCCGCTCGCCCGGGCCATGAGCCTGTACACAAGTGCGTCCAGAGGGGCCCGACTGCTCGGAGCCTCGGCCGCCGGTGTACTGATCGCGCTGTTCGGGACCGGGCCCGTCCTGCTCCTGGACACGGCAACCTTCGGTGTCTCGGCGCTCCTGGTCGCCCTCGGCGTCCGGCGCGTCCCCGCCGCCGCCCCTCGACGGGACGGTCCCCCGGCGAGCCTGCGCAGGTACCGCGACGAACTGCGCGAGGGCCTGACCTTCCTGCTCCGTCAGCGGCTGCTGCTCGCCATCACCTTGCTGCTCATGGTGACCAACGGCCTGGACCAGGGCTGGAGCGCGGTCCTGCTGCCCGTGCACGCCGAGCGCGACCTCGGCGGATCGGTCGACCTCGGCCTGCTCGCCGGCCTCTTCGCGGCCGGCGCGCTCGGCGGCTCGCTGCTGTACGCGGCGCTGGGGGCCCGGCTTCCCCGCTGGTCGCTGTACGCCTGCTGTCTCCTTGTCAGCGGAAGCCCGCGCATGCTGGTCGCGGCGTTCGCGCCCGGCCTGCTGCCCCTGGGCGTCACGCTGGCCATCGCCGGTGTCGCCGCCGGGATCCTCAACCCGATCGTCTCGACCGTGCTGTACGAGCTCGTCCCCGACGCCCTGCGCAGCCGCGTGACGGGCGTCCTGGCTGCGGGAGTACTGCTGGCGACCCCGCTCGGCGCCCTCGCCTGCGGCTACCTGGTGGACCGGGCCGGGCTGACGACGGCCCTCGTGCTCCTCGGCGGGGCGTACCTGCTGACCACGCTCTGCCCGCTGGCCTTCCCTGCCTGGCGCCGGATGGACAACACGACCGACGCCAGGGCAGGTATGTAGCTACGGGACCGGGCAGCAGCCCTACCGCTGGACCTACGACGGCACACCGCTGAAGGCCGCATGACCCTCAGCAACACCCGTTTGAGGCACCAGCCGAAAAGCTGATGCCTCATCACGGTGAGCACCGCTCCTGTACCGGCAGGCCGCCCTCCTACGGACTGACCTACCGGCGGTAGTGGTCGCGGTGTTCGTACAGGAAGGCGTCGAGRGTGCGGGGCGGGCGGCCGAGGATGTCGGTGACCGTGGTGGAGGGGGTTTCCGGCCGGGCGATGGCGAGTTGCTGGATCTCCGTCACGTGCTCGGCGAGCCAGTCGGGCATCCGGGCACGGTGGATCAGGCTGTCGCGCAGTTCGTCCGGGGTGAGGTCGACGTAGCGGATCCGACTGCCGGTCAGGGTGCTCAGGCGGGCGGCGAGTTCGGGGTAGGAGACGGCTTCGGGGCCGGTCAGGGTGTACGTACCGCCGGAGATCTCGGGCCTGGTGAGCGCGGCGGCGGCGACGTCGCCGATGTCACGGCAGTCGACGTAGTTGCAGGGCGCGTCACCCATGCTGCCGAGGATGACTCCTTCGGCGACGGCGGGGGCCAGGCGCAGCAGGTTCTGCATGAATGCGTACGGGCGCAGGATGGTGTGGGTGAGCCCGGTGACCCGCAGGTGCTCCTCGACGGCATGGTGCCCCCGGGAGATGGCGACCGGGGAGTCGGGTTCGGCAGCGGGTGCCGAGATCTTGACGATGTGTCCGATACCGGAGTCGGCGGCGACGTCGATGACACGAGTCTCGAGTTCTACCTGTGCGGGACTGTTGGCCATGGCGAGGAAGAGCCGGCTCGCGCCCTTGAAAGCCGTACGCAGCGAGTGCGGGTCGGTGGCGTCTGCGTACTGGACCTCTACGGGCGGGTGGTGTGCGCCGGTCAGGCCGGGCAGCGGCCGTTGCGGAGTCCGGGTCAGCGCACGCACAGGTTCGCCGAGTGCGAGCAGGCTGTGGAGCAGGGCGTTTCCGGTTGCTCCGGTCGCTCCCATGACAACGATCATCAGGTGTCCTCGTTTCTTGGTGGTGGGTACCGCTGGGGTTACGACTGGGACGCGGTGGTGGTGCTGCGCCAGCGCAGGGTGACGATGGTGGTGGCGAGGGCCGCCGAGATCGGCAGGTCGATGCGCAGGCGATCCAGCCAGGGCGCACCGGGAACCGGGGTGTGTGCGGGCAGCCACTGGGCGACGAACCATCCCAACGCCCCCGCTGCACCGACGGCGGCGATGAGGAGCACGGCGGTCAGGGCAACGCGCGGTATGACGGTGGTCCACCGTCGAGGCTGCCCGCCGCGCCGCAGCCAGGCGCCGACCAGGAACGCCACCACGGCGGAGGTCCCGGCGATGGAGGTAACGGCCGCCACGGCCAGGTCCCGCTGCCCGGTGACGACTCCGGCGGCGCCGGCCATCAGCGCGGGGGCCGCGTAGGCGGTCAGTACCTCCCGCCACAGGACGAACTTCCGGGAGGCCGTCCGGCTTCGGACGGTTGGGTCCTTCGTTGCGGGCATGTCGACCTCATTCTCGTTCGTGTTCGGGAAGCAGAAGGTTGCCGCTGGGTGGCCGACGTCCTACCCAGGTACAGTAATTAGCTGGCTAACTACTACGTCGTAAAAAAGGGCCCTGCCCAGCGGACGGGGCCCTACAAGACCAAGCCGGATCAGTCGGCGGCCAGGGCCGCACTGCCGCGCACGACCCGGGCGAGCAGGTCCAGGAACACCGCGCGCTCCTCGCCACTGAGACCGCCCACCATCGCCTCCAGTCGCCCGAAGTGCTCGGGCGCCATGTCACGCAGCCGCTGCGCACCACGCGCCGTCAGGATGGCCACCGTGCCCCGCCCGTCCTCCACGGACGGGCGTCGGGCGATCAGGCCTTCGCGTTCGAGTCCGTCCAGCAGACCGGTGACCGTGGCCCTGGAGATGTCGAGATCCGCAGCAAGATGCGAAGGGGACTTCTCCCCGCCATGGGCTTCGAGGTCGGCGAGCAGGCGGTACCGCCCCGTCGACAGGCCGAACCTGGCGAAGTGCGCCTCGGCCGCCCGGCCGACCCGAGCTCCCGCCGAGATCAGTCGCACCGCGACCAGCACTGCCTGCGGATCGACCTCGAGGCCGTAGTGCTCGACCTGCCGCCTGGCCTGGTCCAGCGTGGGCATCTCGCCGTCATCCCCGTTCCTCGTCATGCAGATAATATGGCAGCTAACTACTTCGATCGTCAAGGCGCCAGGCCCTGGTACTGCAACCAGGCCATGGCAGCTAACTACTTCGATCGTCAAGGCGCCAGGCCCTGGTACTGCAACCAGGCCATGGAACAGTCGGGGCCCCCGCCCTACTCGCGGAACTCGAACCGCCACGCCTGCCGCTGGTCGCCGACCTCCAGCGGGCGCAGCGCGGTGCGCGGCGGGAAGATCCTCAGCAGGCTGACGTCCAGCGCGAGTTCCACACCGTCGATCGGTCCGCCGGGGATGACCACGTGGAAGGTGAACGGCTGGGCGCTCTGGTAGAGCGCCCACTCGCGCGTCTCGGGGGAACCCTTCACGGGCGCGTTCACGTTGGGCTCGTCGTCGTAGCCCAGGTACGTCCCGTCCTTGAGGTTGCGGATGTGGATGTTGCCGTTGCCGAGCGCCTCCACCTGCCAGTCCTGCTCGCCCGGCTCACCGGTGGGCGGGAGGATGACCGCATCCCCCTTCCCTTCCTGCAGGGTGAGCAGCTGTTCGCCGGGCTTGGTGATCGCGTAGACGCCGTTGGGTACGGGTGCCATGTCAGACTCCTCCTCTGATACGCGGCGCGGGGACAGCGCCGCTGAACCACGGACGCGCCGATTCAATCGGTACACACACGATCGGCGACGGCGGCTCGCCGCCCGCCACCCGAACGGGCGCAGGCCCGCACGGACCCGTCTCCCAGGCGCTCGCCGGAACCGGCCGGCCCCTGACCCGCCCGGGCCTGACCGGGTGTTCTGTCGTACTAGATCCGCCAGAGCGGCGGAACGTGTCGCCCCGCCACCCGCAGCTCGACCCGGAGCAGCCGGGAGTCCGCCGGGGTCAGACCGAGCTCCTCGGTGATCCGGCGGGTGGTGACGTACTCGATGCCCCGGGCCGCCGTCCGGGCCGCCCAGTCCGTGTAGCGCTCCGACAGGGAGCCGACAACGGCGGGCACGGTGACGGGGGGCTCCGGGGCCAGCGCCCTGGCCCGTTCGCGGGCGATCTCGGAGAAGCCGCAGACCGCCGTGCTCGCCGCCTCCGCCTGCGCCAGGTCGGTGCTGCCCGCCAACGCCCGGGCCAGCGGGTTGAGTTCGAGAGCCCGGGCCAGCGACAGGCGGTGGACCCCGGCACTCGCCGGCCCCAGCAGCACCGGCTGCGGGGCGTCCCGGGTGCCGCAAGACCCCGCGCACTCCCCTGGCCGCCGCCACCAGCAGCGCACTCGCCTCGGACGGGTGCCAGTCGAAGACCCCGTCCACGACGGCGGTGTGCCGGTCCGTCAGTGCGAACGCGGGCGCACCCAGCCGGGGCAGCAGGACGGCCTCGGGCACCTCGGAGTCCAGACCCGGCCCGGCCACGTACACGGCGGTCGGCAGTCCCGCCGCCGCGCAGCCCGCCAGCGCGAGTGCGTCCCCGAGCGGGCTGCGCAGCGTCGGTTCGGTGCCGTCGGCGACCACGTCGCCCCCGACGTCGACCACGTCCACCCGGTCGGCGCCGCAGTACTCAGCCGCCGCCAGGATCTGCCGGGCCAGCCCGAGCGCGCCCTGATACGGGTCCAACAGGCCGAGCTCCGGCCCGAGTTCACCTGCCAGCCGGGGCAGCAGCGAACCGGCCGGCGGCCTGGGTGCGGACTCCGCCGTGACCAGCCACACCCCGGGACCGGCCTCGACGGTACCGGTGAAGTCGGCGGGCCGCCGAGGGCCGGGGACGGGGTCGACCACCAGCCGCTCCCAGGCGTAGGTCAGCACCAGCGCAGGGGCGTCCGCCCCGTGCAGCGCGGCGTGCACCATCGAGGTCGCGATGGCGTCGCCGCCACCGCCCGCGGCGATCAGAAGTCGCTTCATACGCACCAGAGTTACCGCACCTCAGGGCACATCTCCAAGCCCCCGACCCCGGCGATAACAGCAGCAACCGGACCGCACAAGGCGCGGAACGTTCCAAGCACCGGGCCGCCCGGCGGCCGCAGTTCTGGTGTTCACCCCATGAACACAACTGACACACCGTCAATAGCTTTACGTGCAGGCGCGATCGACAGTTCGTCACCATCGAGTCCAGCCGAGAGGAAACACCGGACCCATGGCCGCACCAGTCCCAGTCCAGCTGTCCGCATCCGTGCCGGAGGAACCGGCCACCCCCTACAAGCAGTACGTGTACGCCTACCCGCACCAGAAGGCCTACCGGCTGCTGACGGACCGACCGCTGCTGCGGGACGTCTGGGCGAAGGAGCGGCTCGACGCGCTCTCGCTGTACGTGCACATCCCGTTCTGCGAGATGCGCTGCGGCTTCTGCAACCTCTTCACCCGCACCGGCGCCCCCGAGGACGTCACCCGCGCCTTCCTCGGCACCCTGGAGCGGCAGGCCACCGCCACCCGCGAGGCGCTGGAGGCGAAGGGCGACCCGGTCCGCTTCACCCTCGCGGCCTTCGGCGGCGGTACCCCCACCTACCTGACCGCCGACGAGCTCAGCAAACTCTGCGACATCTGCGAGCACGTGATGGGCGCCGACCTCAAGATGCTGCCCTGGTCGGTGGAGACCTCGCCGGCCACCGCCACCGCCGAGCGGCTGGCCGTGCTCGCCGAACGCGGGGCCACCCGGCTGAGCATCGGCGTGCAGAGCTTCGTCGACGAGGAGGCCAGGGCCGCCGTCCGGCCGCAGAAGCGCAAGGAGGTGGACGAGGCGCTGTCCCGGCTGAAGGAGGCGGCCTTCCCGATCCTCAACATCGACCTGATCTACGGCATCGACGGCCAGACCGAGCAGTCCTTCCGGGTCTCGCTGGACGCCGCGCTGAGCTGGGAGCCGGAGGAGATCTACCTCTACCCGCTGTACGTCCGCCCGCTGACCGGCCTGATGGCCCGTCACGACAAGGACGGCAAGCTCTGGGACGCGCAACGCCTGCGGCTCTACCGCTACGGCCGCGACCACCTGCTCGCGGCCGGCTACCGGCAGACCTCGATGCGGGTCTTCCAGCGGATCGGCACCGCCGCCGTGGAGCTCTCCGCCCTCACGGGTATCAGCGAGTACAACCAGCAGGCCGGCATGGTCGGACTCGGCGTCGGCGCCCGCTCGTTCACCACCGACCTGCACTACACCACGGACTACGCGGTCGCCGTGCCGGAGGTCCGCCGGATCATCGACGACTACATCGCCACTCCCACCGAGGAGTTCCGGCGCGCCCAGTGGGCGTTCCGGATGGACCAGGACGAGCGCCGCCGGATGTTCGTCCTGCAGGCCCTGCTGGAATGGACCGGGCTGCACACCGACGCCTACCACCGGCAGTTCGGCACCCGGCCGCAGGCCGACTTCCCCGCCGAGTTCACCGCACTCGCCGAACGGGGCTGGCTCGCCACCCGTGGCGAGGAGTTGCTGCTGACGCCGGAGGGTATGGCCTGGGCCGACGCGATCGGACCGCTGTTCTTCTCCGCCCGGGTGAACGAGGCGATGACCTCGTACCAGGAGCGCTGACACCGCTACGCCCCGTCGGACGCCCGCACCGCCGGGGTGTCCGACGGGGCCGCCACCCGGGCCCGGCGCTGTGGCCAGGAGACCAGCACCAGCCCGCCGAGCAGCAGGGCGGCCCCGCAGCCGCCCGCCACTCCGAGCCGTTCGCCGAGCAGGGCCAGCCCGAGCAGCGTCGCGACCAGCGGTTCGGTGAGGCTCAGGGTGCCGACGGTGGCGGCGCTCAGTCGGCCGACCCCCCGGGTGAAGAGCAGGTAGCCGAGTGCGGTGGTCCCCAGCGCGAGCCAGGCGATCAGCAGCAGGCTGTCGGGTTCGGTGATCCCATGCGGCGCCGCCAGCAGTCCGGGAGAGACCACAACTCCCGCGCACAGCACGCTCATCGGCGCTGCGGCGGCGGTGTCCGCACCGCGCTCCGCGAGCCGGCCGGTGACGGCGATGTAGACGCCGAAGCCGGCCCCCGCGCCGACCGCGAGCAGCACGCCCGCCACCGAGGCCCGGTCCGTCCGGCCCGGCAGGAGCAGCAGCGCGATCCCAGCCACCGCGCAGGCGGTTCCACCGACCCAACGGGCGCCGAGCCGCTCCCCGGTCAGCCTCCTGGCGGCCAGTCCGGCCACCGCCGGTACGGTCCCGAACGCCACCGCCGTGGCCACGGCTGCCCCGGAGCGGTCGACCGCCTCCAGGAAGCAGACCTGGAAGAGGGCGGTCACCAGCACCCCGACCACCATGGCGCCACGCACGCCCGGCTGCCAGAGCGTCCGAAGTCCCGCGCGGCGTACGGTGAACAGGCCCAGCACCGCACCACCCAGCAGCATCCGGCAGGCCCCCAGCGCCACCGGCGCCACTCCGGTGTCCGCCAGCACCTGCGCGGGCCCCACCGTCCCCCAGAGCACCGCGGCCGCCAGCACCGGCCCCACCCCGCTGCCCACCACCGCACGCCCGCCTGCCATCGCCCTCACTCCGCCAGGCCGAGGTGCGGACCGCACCTCGGCCCACGGCGCGGCGAGCCGCCCGGCGACACCCTCTCCCGGATGCTAACGGGGCGTCAGAACACCGGGCCATCACAGAAGTCCACCAACCAGGACCGCCCTCCGGCCGCCCGCCCCGTAGGTTCGCACCAGCTCACGGTCTCAGTCGACCACGAACAGCCGGGCCCCCTCCGCCGTGCTGGAGCGGTGCGGCTGGGTGTCGTCGCCGACCTGGTAGCTGCTGCCCGCCGTCAGCGTGACCACCTCGCCGTTGCCCAACTCCGTGGTCAGCGAGCCTTCGAGGACCAGCAGGATGTGCCCCCGGTCGCACCAGTGGTCGGCCAGGTAGCCCGGGCTGTACTCCACCATCCGGACCCGGACGGACCCGAACTCCCTGGTCCGCCAGGTGGCGAAGCCGGTCTCCCCCGGGTGCTCGGTGGCCGCGACCTGCGACCAGTCAGTGGTGCCGAACGGAATGTCGATCATGTCCATCCCGGCAGCGTATCCGTCCTGCCGGGTGAGCAGGACGGACACGCCTCCCGCTACGGCGCCTTGACGTCGGCCTGGCGGCCGCTCTTCAGCAGGCAGTCCCGGAACTCGTACCACGGCGTGACGCCCGTCCACCGGAGGAAGCCCGAATCCCCGGTGCCCGCCGTCATGTTGATGAACCGGCAGCCGTCGTAGAGCAGCTTGCCCATGGTCATCGCGGTCGGCGCGGTCACCTGGTGCGAGCCCATCAGGATGCAGTCCTGGTAGCGCACCATCGGCCCGCGCGACGGGTTGACGGTGTCGAAGCGGTACACGTGGGTGACGGCCGTCGGCGCCCAGGGCTGGTACGAGTTGGCGGTGTCGTCGCAGGAGACGAAGGTGATCGTGCCCTTGTACCAGGCCGAGTCGATCAGCTTGTGCCCGACGCCGCGCAGCTCGAACCGGATGCCCTGGACGAGCAGCCGCATCACCGAGTCCGCCCGGGAGTTGGCCGCCGCGCCGAGCTGGAAGATGGTGCCGGTGGAGGTTCCGTCGGTGATGATGTAGGAGCCGCCGATGAAGTTCATCGACCCGCCGCGCTCGTTCCGCACGAAGATGCCGGACTTGAACTCGACCTTGCAGTCCCGGAACCAGTAGTTAAGGAACTGGTCCTGCTGCGAGACCGACGGCGTCATGCCCATCACCAGGAAGGCGTCGGCGTAGGAGCCACTGATCTGACAGTGGTCCCAGCCCATCTCGCTGTTCAGGTTGGCGGTGGTCGGTCCGTCCAGCCCGATGCCGACCTTCCAGGTGCCGCGCCACTCGACGTCGGTGTACCAGGTGTCCTGGACACCGTAGGTCGTCGAGGACCTGGCGATGTTGAAGGTGGCGGTATCGTCCAGGCTGTCGAAGGTCAGCCCGCTGATCCGGATGTTCCGGTACCGCTGGTCGTTGGTCCAGAGCACGGTGTCCTGGACCGTCGGCGCGTACGTGATCCGGGACAGCCGCTTGCCGTACCCGACGATCGTGATGCCGTCGACGACCTTCTTCGCGGTCTCGCCACTGACGTTCGGCAGCAGTGAATCCGGCTGCGTCAGCAGGTAGTTGCCCGGCGGGATCAGCAGCACCTTGGTCGGCGTCGGCCCACCCACCGGGCTCACCTGCTCACCGGCCAGCAGCTCGGCCGCCGCCGCCCGGAACGCCGTGTCACTGGCCGTCCGCCCCGTCGGGTCGGCTCCCTTCGCCAGGACGTTCACCACATAGGCGTCCACCCCCGTGGCCGCGACCGCCGCCGCACTCCCCCCGCCCAGCGCCAGGCTGCCCGCAATGGCACCCGCCCCGGTGAACCCGGCGAGCAGGGCCCGGCGGCCGGGTCGCTTCACCGCCTCGTCGTGGCTTCCTGACCTGTCGTCACTGTGTCGTTCTGCGTACGTGGACAACGCGCTCCCCCTCGTGATGGATCTACTCAGAGCAGCATGATCATCTGTCATGCCCATCCGGTGCCACAACCCCCGGTCAGCCGCGAATCCGGTCACCCCGGCATGGTGGAATCAGCTCGGACCGGGCAGGATGCGCAGGGTCACCGCGTCGGCATCACCGGAGCCCGCTGGTCACTCGCCGGGGCCGAAGCCGTCCTCAAACTTCGAGCCTTGACCAGCAACGGCGACTTCGACGCCTACTTCACCTGGCATCTCAAGCAGGAACACCACCGCGTCCACAAGGTCCGCTACCAGGACATACACAGCCTCGCAGCCTGACGGCCAGTCACTCAGGAAGAACTACACCCAACCAGGTCTGCGCCCGTCACCCGTCCAGCCCCGGTCGGCCGGGTGGTGGGGATGGTTGCGGTCCACGAAATCACGGCCCTTCTCCATCCTGCTCGATCGACTACCGCGTTCGCTCGCCGGGCCTGTACGCACGCCGTGACGGCAGCTCACAGCGGCCCTGGAGGGCCGCCCGGAACGGTACTTGCCGCGGGCCCGCCGCATGCTGGATGACGCTGGATATCGAGCGTCTCTCGGCAGGTCAAACGGCTGAACGGTGACGGTTCGTTCCCGATTCGGATGTGACGTTTCGCCCAGCCCGTTGACCTGTCGCAGCACCCCGCGGTCGCCCCATACTCCAGGACCTGACGAACCAAAGGGGTGGTGGAGCACGGTGAACACAGTGGCGACAGCAACGACCTGGAAGCTCGGGGACCTGGCAGTGAACCGCGTCGGCTACGGCGCGATGCGGCTGACCGGCAACGGAGTGATGGTGAACTCCGACGGCACGCCGATCGACCGCGCCGCCACCTGCGCACCACCTTCGACCGCCACCTCGAGATGACCGTCCGCTTCACCATCTGGCACCACATCACCAGCGGCACCGGCCTACCTTCAGCAGCCTGACCCAGTACCGCCGGCGGGCACAACCACGCCCTGACAGAACCTCAGACGATCACATAACCGACAACGTGACAACACCCTCCGCTCCGCTGTCCGTCCCAGCCCAGCCTTGATCGACGACCAGGAGAACCAGGTGAACCAGGCGAGCACGCTGTCCCCCAACGACCTTCGGGAGGAGGCCGCTCCGGACCGTCGGTCCTGGCCGGTGCGGCGAGGGCTGCTACTCGAGTCCGCCCCCCAGCGCCGACTGGCTCTCGGAGGCTTCATCAACCAGCTCGGCACCGCAGCCTTCCTGGCGACGGCGCCGCTGTACGCCATGCGGGTGATCGGCCTGTCCATCGGGCAGGTTGGCCTCGGCCTCGGTGTCGCCGGAGTCGTCGGCCTGCTCGCCGGCCCACCCGTCGGACACCTCGCCGACCGACGCGGGCCGCACGGTGTGTTCCTGGCTACCCTGCTGGTCCAGGCCGTGTCCATGCTGTCGCTGCTGTTCGCCCACTCGTTCGTGGCATTCATGGTGGCCGTGGCGGTGACCGACCTGGCCGGCGCCTCGGGAGGCGCCGCGCGTGGCCCGATGATCCGCCGCTTCGGCGGTGACGAGGTGCCGAAGTTCCGCTCCTACCTGCGCTCGACCGCCTTCCTGGCGAGCACCTTCGGTGCGCTGGCCGCCGGTGTGGTGATCCAGCTCGACTCCGGCTCCGCCTACCGGGCGCTCATCCTCGCCAACGCCCTGTCCTTCGTCGGCTGCGCGGCCGTCATGCTCCGGCTGCCCAAGCTGGAGCCGCTGCCGGCCTCGGCCGAGTCGGACCGGTGGCTTGCGCTGAAGGACAAGCCGTACATGACGTTCGTCGTGCTGGACGGCATCCTGTGGATCCAGGGCGAGGTGGTGACCTACGCCCTCCCGCTGTGGGTGGTCCTGCACACCCATGCACCGCGCTGGTTCACCGGCGTCGCGCTCGCTGTCAACACCGTGATGGTGGTCCTCCTCCAGGTCCACACCAGTCGCGGCATCAAGGGCGGCCAGGTCGCCGGCCGGGCCACTCGGCGTGCCGGGGTGGCGTTCCTGGTCGGCATGGGGGTCATCGCGATGGCCTCGGGCCTGCCTGGCTGGGTCGCTGCGGCAATCATGATGGCCGGCGTCGCCATCCACACGGTGGGTTCGCTGTGGCACGGGGCCGGGTCGATGGAGCTGCGGTTCCGGCTGGCCCCCGCACACGCGCAGGGACAGTACTCCGGCGTGTTCGGCATCGGCATGGGCCTGTGCTACACCGTCGCCCCCGGCCTGCTCGGCTTGCTCTGCCTGAGGTGGGGCGCCCCCGGCTGGCTGGTCATGGGCGGCCTCTTCGTCGCAGCCGGCCTGGCCATGCCGTTCGTGGTCCGGTGGGCCGGACGGTCCCGGGAAATCGACGCCTGATCGGGCGAACCGGGGCCCGGGCCGCTCCTCCGGAGTGTCCGGGCCCATCGGAGCAACACCTGCAGCCACCGCCAGACACAGAGCAGTTGTGCCACGATACGCAGCGTTCTGCCACCGGAGATGGCGCTTGGCGCTGAGGCACACCTCGACCCAGACGACCTCTTCGGGCCCTGATCAGCAACGGCGACTTCGACGCCTACTTCGCCTGGCATCTCAAGCAGGAACACCACCGCGTCCACAAGGTCCGCTACCAGGACATACACAGCCTCGCAGCCTGACGGCCAGTCACTCAGGAAGAACTACACCCATCGGCGAACGTTCGTACTGCTGCCAGCGATCGGGATCCGCCTGCCGGACGGACCGTTGGACAGCGTGGTTCTTCGACGGAGCGGCCCCCGGCCGCGCTGGGTAGGTACCGGCTCCCGGGGCTGCCGCTCCAGCCCGCCCGGGCCACTACCTACCCGCGATCACGCTCCGCGTCGAACCACCGGACGGGACCGGCCGCAGCTCGAACAGGTGGGTAGCGGCTACCTGTTCGTCAGGAAGGGCGATCCGCCGACGGACCTACTGATCTGCCAAGATCTTCGCCAGAGCCGAATTTCGTGGCCGCTGAAACCGTCAGAGCCAGCTGACGAAACTGACTGCGCCGAGTACGACGAACAGGACCAGCAGAAGCGCGACGAGGACCGCAGCTGTGCAGCCGACGAACCGCATCACCGCAGATGAGCCCTCCACCTCTGACTCTTCACCCTCGGACGGGGTGAAGCCCCAGGCCAGTGGACGACCCTCAGCAGCCGAAGCTGCCTTACGGACTTCGGCCAGAGCGGTTCGGGCGAACCCGGTGGCCGCAACGTCCTCGGGGCCGCGCCATGCCAGCGCGATCATGCGTGCCACGGCGTTGGGGTATCGAGCCTCGAATGCCGCCGTCTCAGCGGGGTCCCGGTCGGCCTGCAGATAGGTCCAACGCCCAGCCTCGGCGGTGTCGCCGTACAGCCGGTAGATCTCGCCCAGACAGCACCGCACTTGAAGGTCACTCGGGTAGGAGGAGACCAGGCCACGCAACCGCTGGCGAGCCATGGGTACTCGGCCCGCACGAAGATCCGCGTCTACGTTGGCAAATGTCTTCTCGATAGTCACCAACACATGATCACCGAGCGAGAGCCCCAGGCCCAACGGCTTAATCACCTGGCAAGCAGCCCAGGGCTTCGGCAAAGTGGCGTGATGTCCGTTTTGATCAGGTGAGTCCGAGGAGGGCGAGTGGTCGCCTCGCCCGGTACCGGTTGCGGGATCACGGACGTCGAGAAGCCCATGAGCTTGGAAGCCGTACCTGCTTCCGATCCCAGAGCCACCAGCCCCACGGACGGACCGTCACGTACCTGACGCCACGCGGCTACGCCGTATTCGCTTACGTTCAGGCAGGTTGGAAGAATGCGAGCATTTTCTGGCTGGCGTCCGGCGACGCCAGCATCTCCTGCATGTCCGCGGACTGTCGGCCGACAGTGCCGGTGCGGTCGAACATCTCGCGTTCGTACTCCTCGACGGCGGCGGGGAAGTCGTCCGGGTGGGCGGCCAGTGCGAGGCCGAGCAGGGCGCCATCGAGCATCGCCATGTTGGCGCCCTGCCCTACCGGGGGCATCAGGTGGGCGGCGTCGCCGAGGAGGGTGACGCCCGGGGTCGCGGGCCAGGTCAGGCCGACCGGGAGGGTGGTGATCGAGCGGGGCAGGATCGTGTCCCCGCAGGCTGCGATCAGGGCGGTGAACCGTGGGTCCCAGCCGGTGAACAGGTCGATCAGCTGCGCACGGGCGGCGGCTGGATCGTCGAACGGGATCCCGCTGGCGGCGAACCAGTTCTCGGCGGTGTTGTAGAGGCTGAGGTACACGCGTACTTGGCCATCGCCGTTCCGCTGCGCCGACAGGGACTGTCCGTTGCCGAGCACCCAGTAGTTGCCGCGTCCGACCATGGTGGCGAGGTCGGGGTGGGTGAGGTCGATGTCGGGGATGGCGAGCTCGACGACGCTTTGGCCGGTGTGCGCCGGCAGGGCGTCGGTGAGCAGGGCGCGGACCCGGGAGTTCGCGCCGTCGGCGCCGACCAGTAGGTCGGACGTCGTACGGCTGCCGTCGGCGAAGTACAGGAGGCCGTGGTGGGCGGACTCGAACGCGTGCCCCCAGCGCACCGTGTGTGCGGGGAGGGAGTCCAGCAGGAGGTTGCGCAGGTCGGCACGGTCGGCCTCAGGCCGATCCAGCGGGGCGTCGTCGGGCGTGTCCTCCTGCAACAGCAGGGTTCCGTCCGGTTCGAGGAGGCGCAGGTCCTGGCCCTGGGGGCGGGCGATGGCGTGGAACTGGTCGATCAGGCCGGCCTTGCGCAGCGCCCGCTGGCCGGTCCTGGTGTGCAGGTCGAGCATGCCGCCCTGGCCGCGCGCGCCGGGCGAGGGTTCACGTTCGTAGACGACGGCGTCGATGCCGTGCACGTGCAGCACGCGGGCCAGGGTCAGGCCGCCCAGGCCGGCTCCGATGATGGCGATGGTCATGAGTACCCCCGATTCACCGTATTGATCGATACACTGTATCGACGCTGTCACCGTATCACTCACGCGGTATTGTCGGCGGCATGTTGGTGTGGGAACGGCCGGAGCCGCAGGATCGACCGGTGTTGGGCCCGCTGAGCCGGGAGCGGATCGTACGCGCGGCGGTCCGGCTGGCCGACGCGGACGGCCTGGAGGCGGTGTCGCTGCGCAAGCTTGCCGCCGCGCTGGAAGTCGGGCCGATGCGGCTGTACGGCTACATCGCCACCAAGGAGGAGTTGCTCGACCTGATGGTCGATGCGGTCCACACCGAGATTCGGCCGACCGGCGACGGCTGGCGAGAGGTGCTGCGCTCCCTCGCCGAGGCCACCCGACAGGCCGTTCACCAGCACGAATGGCTCGCCGACCTGATCGGCGGGCGGCCGCAGCTCGGACCGAATACGCTGGCCAGCGGCGAGGCTGTGGTGGCCGCGATGGGCGGCGTCGCCCTGGACGCCGCCGTGCCGGCGATCTCTGCGGTCAACGCCTACGTGATCGGCGCGGTGCGCCGGGAGATCACCGAGCGGCGCGCCGAGCGGGCCACCGGGATGGACAAGGAGCAGTGGCAGGCCACCTTCGGGCCGTACCTGGAGCGCACCTTCGCCACGGGCCGATTCCCCGCGCTGGCCACGGTCGTCCGCGACGGCCCTCACCTGGACGCCGATCAGACCTTCCGGACCGGCCTCGACTTCCTCCTCGACGGCATCGAAGCCCGCATCTCAAGCTGACACGCGACCGAGGGACCGGACGAGCGCCACCTGTGGCACCAGGTTGGCGCTGATGCATTGAAAGTCCGGTGAATCCCCTGTGAACCAAGTAAGTTGACGGTCAGTCACTTCAGGTCGGCCGAGGGGGACGCGGCAACCGTCCAGCGGCCGGCCACTGCGAGCTGTGGTGTCACACGTGGGGGGTACGTTGCGGCGGTCGGAGGACGAGCAGGTCGTGGCGGCGCTGGGCCGCGCCGGGGTGCAGGGTCTCGCCCCGGGAGAGATGCCGCTGTTCACCCAGCTGAGCGAGGCGTACTTCGCCCGCGGGGTCAGGCTCGACCGCTCCGATCGGGATGCGCTGTTGGGGTTCGGCCTCGACGCCGCAGTGGTGCTGCTGACACCGGTGGTGCTGGAGGCGTGCCGTCAGCTGTGGGGCGCGCTGAGCGCGAAGGCGGCGGAGCGGGCGGTGGACGGAGCCGGAGGTCTGCTGAGCCGGATCCGGCTGCGCCTCGGCAGGGGCGGCGCGCCACAGGACGGGGCCGCCCGGGTGGAGTTCACCGCCGAGGAGCTCACCCTGCTGCGCACCGAGGTCACCAGGTGCGCAGCCGACCTGGCGCTGACGGATGCTCAGCAGCGCCTGCTGGCCGACGCGATCGTCGGAGCACTGGCCGTGCCCTCCCCAGCCCTGCCCGCCGGGGAGTGACGTGGGACCGGCCGGCGCCGGGGCGAGCGGACGGGCCGTCACCTCGGTCCTGTTCACGCTGCTCTCGCTCGAGGTGGCGCTGTCGACACTGATCGTCGCCCGGGGAGCCTTCGCGATCTCCCCCGGTGGCCGGAACTGGATCGACCTGTGGACCCGGTGCGTGACCGCCCACCCGCTCGGCGGGGTGCCGACCGGCATCACCGACCTGCCGTCCTTCGCCGACTGGGGGTCGTACTCGAGCGGGCAGCTCGCCGCGGTCGAAGCGTGCGCGGCCCCCGCTCAGCACGACCAACTGCGCTGGCTCGTCGGCGGTCTGCTCCTCGTCCTGGCCGTCGCGGCGCTCTTGTACGCGGCGCATCCGCCGGTGCTCGCCCGCCGCTACCGCCTGCGCGGTTTCGACCCCTCGGACGCCGCACTGCTGCTGACCGAGCTGGAGCGGCTGCGACGGACGGCCGGTGCCGGACGCGTGCGGTTCCTCAGCCGCCCCTTCGATCCGGTGCCGTCGGCCTTCGTGGCCGGTCTGCCGGGTCGGCGCACGGTCGTCCTCAGCGCCGGACTCGTGGTGCGTCACCACACCGACCCGGCCGCGTTCCGGGCCACCGTCCTGCACGAGCTCGCGCACGTGCGCAACCGGGATGTCGACCAGACGTACGCGGCTCTGGCGCTCACGGGGGCGTTCACCCTGGTCGTGGGCGGGGCCGCGCTCTGGTTCGCGACGGCGGGCAGTGCCCCGCCCGGGCTGGTGGCGGGGTTCGTCCTGCGGGTGGTCGGTCTGCTGATGGTGAGCGTGGTGCTGCTGGCGGCGCTGGTCCGCTCCCGGGAGTTCCAGGCCGACGCCCGGGTCGGTTCCGGGACTGCGGAAGGGGACGCGCTGGCGAGAATCCTCGCGAGTATGCCGACCCCGTCGCGCCGAGCACGGCCACGGCTGCACCCGGCTCCCGGCTCCCGGCTGGCGGCCCTGCACGGCTCCGCGCCGTTGTTCGGGCAGAACTTCCGAGGGGGTCTCGGTATCGGCCTGGTCGCCATGGTCGGGCTGACCGGGCTGAGCCGGGCGGCATGGCTGCTGGTGTCGGACCCGGCCCAGGCCGCCTGGACCGCTGCGGCCATCGCCGTACCGGTGGCGGCGGCCGTGGTGGGTGGGCAGTGGCGTCCGGGCCCGCAGGCCCGGGCCGGGGGGGGACGGGGTCGGTGCGAGCCCGGCCGGGTCCGGAAGGACCGCGCGGGCCGCCCTGCTGACGGTGGTGGTCGTGCTCGCAACGGTCGCCTACACGATCGTGCTGCGCCTGGTCGACCAGGCGTTCCTGACGCTCGCTCCGCTGTCCGGGCAGGGCCCGGGCGCCGCGCTGTCCGAACTGGCGCAGCCGTTCGCGCTGCCCGGGCTGGCATACGCCTCCGCTGCCGTGCCCGCGGTGCTCGGCTGTGCCGTGGTGTCGGCCGCCGTGGTCGCGGGCATCGCGATGAGGCAGCGACTGCGGAACCGGCCGCCCTGGGCGGGCGAGTCGATGACGGCGATCAGGGCGGGTTCGCGAGCGGGGCTGATAGCGGGTACGGCCGTGGCGGTGCTGATCCTGCTCTCCGCCTGGCAGGCGCACCAACTGCCGCTGCTGGAGCGGTGGAGCCACGAGTTCGTCATCCGCTTCCAGCTCTGGCTGATCCTGGCCGCTGATGTGATCGCACTGCTGGCCGGCCTGGTCGCGGCCGGCCGGGAGCCGCGTACGGGGCTGCTGCGCGGGGGGACGACAGCCCTCGTGTGCGCCGCCGTAGGGGCGTTCGCGATGGTCGTGCAGCCACTCCTCGGCCACTGTGCGGACGCCTTCGCACTGCGCCCGTCCAGCCGGGGGTGCCTGTCCGCGCCCGCCGGGGACGGCGTCGTTCTGATGGTCCAGCTGCTCCCCGGGGTGACCGGCGTGCTGTGCGTACTGCTGTTGCCGCCCTGGCTCGGCCTGCGGAGTTGGGTGGCGGGGCGGCTTTCGCCACGTCTGCGGGTGCGGCGGTGGGCGGTCGGCGGGCGCGGGCTCGCCCTGGCGGCGGTGCTGCCGCTGCTCGCCGGCCTGTACCTGGCCGGTCACCTGGTGACCCGGCAGAGCCGCGCCACGCCGACTCTGGCCGGGGCGTCGGTCGGGGACGGCGGCTGGGTCGGGGCGGCCGACTACCGGTTCCGCCTGGTCCCCGGCTGGTTCGACGTCAGCTCCCAACCGGACGGCTCCGGAGCGCACCTGCGGATCCGCCCGGAGGATTTCGTGCTGCGCGCCCAGGTCACGATCACCCGGACCACGGACTTCCCGATCGACTCCTCCAAGGCGACCCTCCTCGCACAGGGCGGCCACGAGACCCTCGTCGGCGGACACCGGGCCCTCGTCCTCGAAGGCCGGCCACCGGGTGAGGACCGCTCACGCTTCGTCCTGGTGGAGGACGGCGGCGAACAGCTGCTCATCCACCTGTCGGCCCAGCCGCAGACCTGGCCGGACCGGGTGCGGGAGCTGGACACCATGCTGGCCGGCTGGCAGTGGACGGGGTGAGTGCAGGACTGCGGTGAGAACGTCGCACCAGAGGGTGCGAGGCCAGGGCTTCGGCAAAGTCTCGGGATGTCCGATTCGTGATCACGTGAGCCCGAGGAGGGCGAGTGGTCGCTGCGGGTCGCGGGCGTTGCGCCGCAGGGCAGTGGCGATGCTGCGGACGCCTGCGAGGCGGAGTGCGCCGATGGTGAGGTTGCGCCAGGTGGCCATCGCCCGGGGCGCGTTACCGGTGCGGAGCTGGGAGGCGCCCTCAGCGAAGGTCACGTCACGGATATGGTGCAGCGCCTCGATGGACCAGTGGCCACGGATCAGGGCGTCGAGCTGTGCGAGAGCGGCCCGGTCGGCGGGCAGGCTGGTGACCGCGTAGATCGTCTTGATGGTGATCCTGCCGGTCTTGCGGTTCACCCGGCGACGTTTGAGCTGGATGGCTTGGCGGGCGTGGGGGAACAGCAGGTTGTTCACGGTCGCCGCCTTGATGCGGCGGATCTCACCCCGCCCGTGCCCGGCCTCCCTGGCGCGTCCCTGCAAGGGGATCGCCTTCCGGGGAAGGGACTTGAGCTGCCTGCGGAGCTTCTTCTGATTGCCTTTGACGATCACGATGTAGTGGGCGCCGCGACCCAGGAGGTAGTCGGCGTGCTCGCGCTGGGTGTGCATCGCGTCGCTGGTGACGACCGTGCCGGCGAGGTCAGCGACGGTGTCCAGCAGCGGCTGGAAGCAGGTGATCTCGTTCGTCTTCTCACCGACGTCCAGCTGAGCCAGGACCAGGCCGGTGGTGTGGTCCATCGCGGCGCGCAGGTGGATCTTCCGGCCGTTCGCCTTGGCGGCGCCGCGCAGACTCTTGCCGTCCACGGCCAGGCCGCGCAGCCCGGCGGCGGCCCCGGTCGTCTTCGGGCGGCGGTCCGCGAGCCAGCGGCCGACCGCCCGGTCCAGCGCGTCACCGTCAAGCAGCCGAGCACGTCATTGCCGATCCGGACGCACTTACCGCGCTGCCTGCCGTCCGTGCGTTCGCTGCAGACCGGATCGACATCGAGGGCGAAGGAGCCCTGAGCATCGCCTGGGACGCCTACCGGGCCGTCGCCGGTGAGGAACGCCCAGAGGACGTCCACCAGGCTTCGGGTGCAGCACTGGTCGCCGTCGGACTGCCGGAGTTGCTACGGCTCCTCCTGGTCGCGCCTTGGTGGCGTGGCTGCCGCGCCTGATATGCACTCAGGAGCGCTGGCCCTACGATCCGCTGTTCACGAGCTGAGCACAGCGGGCTCCGTCCTACTCGCTCATACCGCCCATGCCTCGCTGGTCGCCCGGGTCAGCCAGCGCAGGTACCAGTCGCGGAAGTCCACACGGTCCGGTCCGGCGAGGAGCGGTTCGAGGGTTCCGTCGGCTGCTCGAAGGTCGGTCCAGAGAGCTCCGCGGTCAGGACCGGTGACGACGAGCCAGGTGAAGTAGCCGCATCCCTCGTGGCTGAGGCAGATCGCCCCTGCGGTCATCGAAACCTGCAGCCGTTCCCACTCGTCGTCCCAGGCCCGGAACGCGGCGAGGTACGACTGGCTGTCGGGGAAGTCCTGCTCGGCAGGCTCGCGAGCGTCCAGGTCCTCCTCCCGGTCGGCGCGCTCCGCCGCTGACGGGAACGGCTCTCCCAGAAGGACGTTGTCACTGCGAACGTCATTTCCTTCGGCCCAGTGCCATCCCTGTCCGTCGCGCCGGAGGGGAAAGATCCCGTAGTACGGCCCGGCACCGCTGGCACCGACCTCCAGCAGGATGGAATTCGGACGGACGTGACTACCTGCACAGCCAGACGATTTCGCCGGTCCCGAGTGGCAGCTGCCAGGTTCCAGCCGTGTCCGGGCTGGGGAGAATTCTCGCTGCTCCGTCCCGTTCAGCTTCGACCACCCGGGAGTTGGCCCATGCACCGTCGCGTTCTTCCCGTCGCCCTCACCCTGCTGTCGGTCTTCGGGGCGGTCGGGCCGGCCGGCTCCGCGCAGGCGGCCGAGGCCGGGCCGAATCCGGTGATCTTCGTGCACGGGCGCAATGCGGACCCGGGTGTCTGGGGCACGATGACGGCCGACTTCCGGGCCCACGGCTTCCCCGCCGACCGGCTGTTCACCTGGTCGTACGACACCAGCCGGTCCACCAACGAGGTGTTGGCCGGTCAACTCGCCACGTACGTCGAGCAGGTGCGGCAGCAGACCGGGGCCGCGCAGGTCGACCTGGTCGCCCACAGTCTGGGCAGTCTGCCGACCCGGTGGTACGTCAGGTTCGGCGACGGCAGCCGGACGGTGGCCAACTGGGTCTCGCTGGCGGGCCCCAACCACGGGACCACGCTCGGGTATCTCTGCGCGCTCTGGGACCAGGGCTGCCGGGACATGACGCCCAACTCCTATGTGGTCAGTCACCTCAACCAGGGCGACGAGACCCCGGGCAGCACCCGCTACACCACCGTCCGCTCCTCCTGCGACGAGCAGATCGCCCCCACCGCCAGCACCGCACTCACCGGATCCGTCAACCTGGAGACGGCCGCCTGCCTGAAGCACAACGACCTGCTGACCGACCAGTCCGTCGCCGCCGCCGTGCGCGCGGCGCTGACTCCCTGACGCCCCATGGTGACCGTCCTGGTGAACGGCCTTCCGGCGGCCGGCAAGTCCACCCTCGCCCGCGCCCTGGCGAGCGAGTTGAGGCTGCCGTTGTTCAGCAAGGACTCGATCAAGGAGACCCTTGCCGACCAGCTCACGCCCGGCACCGGCACCACCCCGCGCGAGTGGAGCACCGCCCTCGGCCGCGCCGCCTCGGAGACCCTGTGGACGCTGCTCGCCCACGCGCCCGACGGCGCCGTGCTGGAGAGCCCGTGGCCGGCCGACACCCGCCGGTTCGCGGTGGCCGGGCTCGCCAGGGCAGGCGTCCAGCAGGTCCAGGAGGTCTGGTGCGACGCGCCGTTGGCGGTCCTGCGCCGCCGGTACGCCGAACGGGCCGCCGAACGGCACCCCGTGCACCTCGAGGACCCGGCGGATGCCGAGGAGCGGTGGGAGCAGTGGAGCCGGGCGGCCCAACCGCTCGGCCTCGGGCCGGTGCACCGCGTCGACACCACTCGGCCGGTGGACATCCCGTTGCTGGCCCGGCAGATCACTGACCGGGCGGCATCAGCGCCCAGTCGATGGCCGACAGGGTGACCATCGACAGCAGCGTCGAGCAGAGCACCGAGTTCCGCGGCAGCGCGGTGCTCAGGCCGTACTCGCGCGCGAAGACGAAGACGTTCTGGGCAGTGGGCAGCGCGGAGCAGAGCACCACCGCCAGCAGCTGACGGTCGCTCAGCTGCAACATGCTGCCCACGGCCAGCGCGGCCAGCGGCTGGACCAGGTTCTTGGTGAGCACGACCACACCCACCTCGGCGCGCGGCGAGCTGCCGGTGGTCGCCGGGCGTCCGTGCAGCGAGAGGCCGAGGGTGATCAGCGCGGTGGGGACTCCGGCGCTGCCGAGCAGCGCGCAGGAGTGCCCGAGCGCCGTCGGCAGCTGCCAGTGGAGGGCGGAGCAGGTGGCGCCGAGGGCCGAGGCCAGGATGACCGGGTTGCGCAGCGGCATCAGCAGCAGCCGGCGGTGCGCGGCGCCGCCCCCTCCCCTGGTGCCGACGTCCAGCGCGGTCAGGATCACCGGCGTCACCAGCAGCACCTGGAAGAGCAGCACCTGACCGATGAACGAGGCGTCACCGAGCACCTGGAGGGCGACCGGGATCCCGAGGTTGGCGGAGTTCACGTACCCGGCCGCCATCGAGCTGATCGCCCGGTCGGCGGGCCGCCGGTCGAACAGCCACCGGGCGGCGGCCCAGCCGAGCAGCGAGGCCGCCAGGGTGCCGGCGGCGAAGGCCAGTATCGAGGTGTTGGCGAGGCTCCCCAGCGGTGCCCCGGCCAGCATGGTGAACAGTGCGGCGGGCATCGCGACATGGAAGACGAACCGGCCGAGCACCGCCTCGGCCTGCTCGCCCAGCAGCCCGGTCCGGCCGACCAGGTAGCCGACGGCGGTCAGCGCCCAGATCGGCACGAAACTCGACAACAGTGGCTGCATGGTCATGACGCACCATCATCGTCCCCCCATGATCGGTCAGCGCAGGGGGGCCGGGGACTCCGCGTCGCGGGCCAGCAGGCTCGGGCCGCCGGTGCCATCTGCCGGTACGGTCCAGACGTCGGAGCCCGGGCCGGAGTGCGGGAGACCGTACGCGATCGTATGGTCGTCGAGCCAGGCGGGCTGGTCGTCGACACTACGGGTCTCGGCGAGCGGGGTCTCGGCAAGATCTGCCAGCCGAAGCACGGTGAGCCGCCAGCCGTGGTCGGGGAGCGCCTTCTTGTACGCCAGCCTGGTGCCGTCCGGGGAGAGCGACGGGCACTCCACGTTGTCCTTGAGAACCCGTAGCGCCCGGGCCGCGAAGTCGCCCACCACCAGGGACCGGTGGCCGTCGGCCGACATCGTCGCGTAGAAGCGGTTGTCGTCGGCCGCGAAGGTGACGCCCCAGAAGTTGGCGTCGGGGGCCGGCGGGTGGCCGTCCACGGTGAAGGCTTCGAGGTTGCCCGCCAGGGTGCCGCTGCGGGTGTCCAGGATTCCGGAACGGGTGGAGAAGCGGCCACCGTTGTAGGAGTCGCCGGTGACGAAGACCGTCCAGGACACCATCCGCCCGGAGGCGGAGACCCGGGCCCGGCTGGGCACACCGTTCAGCGGGATCGCCCGCACCTGGCGCAAGTCCCGGTCGAGCACCGCGAGTTGGTACGAGGCCGGGCTCTCCAACAGGCACACCCCGGTACCACCGGCCGCGTACACCCGGGCGCAGGGCAGCGCCGACCGGGTACGCACGCCGTCGGGGTGCTGCATGGCGAGCAGGCCGGTCACGGTGTCGCGGATCAGCAGCCCAGGGCCGTCCAGGGTGACGGCGGTGTCCGGTACGGCGGGAGCGGGCACGGCCCGCAGCAGGGTGTAGCCGAGCGCGACCCCGGCGAGCAGCAGGGTCGCGGCGAGGGCGGTCAGGATGCGCCACTTCATTGAGGGGAGGGTCCTTTGAGCAGGGGGACGGAGAGAGCCAGCGCCACCGCGGCGGCCCCGGCGGCGGCCAGGCAGGCGGCGGAGGTGCCCCAGTACTGCCAGGCCAGCCCGAACAGCACCGAGGAGCACAGACCGGCCAGCGCCTGCCCGGTCTGCAGCAGAGCCAGGCCGCTGGTGCGCAGTTCGACCGGGAGCAGCGGCCCGGCCAGCGCCATCAGCACGCCGTCGGTGGCGGCGTAGAACGCGCCGTGCAGCAGCAAGACCGCCGGTACGAGCACTACGGGGCCGCCAGCCCCGGCTGCCAGCAGCACCTGCACGGCGACCACGGCCCCGTAGCCGCCGAGCACCACCGCCCGCCGCCCGATCCGGTCGGCCAGCCGGCCGAGCGGCGCGGCCAGCAGCAGGTAGGCGAGCGCGGAACCGACGGCCAGCAGCGGGAAGGCGGTGACCGGCAGGTCGTCCCGGCGCTGGAGCAGCAGGTAGACGAACCCGTCGCCCACGGTGGTCAGCCCGAGCAGCGCGGCGGCCGCGCACAGCGAGCGGAACGGCCCCCGGCCCAGCAGCGCCAGCGCAGCTTGGGGACGGACCCGGCCCGGCGGCAACGGCTCGGTGTGGTCGCGGACGAAGAGCGCCAGCAGCAGGACCCCGAGCAGGGCGAAGCACAGGCTGGTGAGGAACACCGCGTCGTACGAGCGGCCCGAGCCCGCCAGCGCGAGCACCCCCACGGCTACCAGCGGTCCGGCGAATGCTCCCAGACTGTCCATCGCCCGGTGCGCGCCGAAGGCCCGGCCGAGCCGGTGCTCGGGGACCGAGAGGGTGATCAGGGCGTCCCGGGGTGCGGTGCGCAGCCCCTTGCCGGTCCGGTCGACGGCCAGCACGGCGCCGATCGCGGCGGGGGCCGCGCCGGTCAGCAGCAGTCCGGCCTTGGCGGCGGCCGACAGGCCGTAGCCGATCCCGGCGACCAGCTTGCGGCGGCGGAACCGGTCGGCCGCGTACCCGCCGGCCAGCCGGGTCAGGGCGGTGGCTCCGGTGAACAGCCCGTCCATCATGCCGTACTGACTGACCGTCAGGTGTAGCCCGAGCACCAGATAGGCGGGCAGCACSGMGCTGACCATCTCGGMGGASACGTCGGTGACCAGGCTGACCAGGCCGAGGGCGAGGACGTTGCCGGTGAGGATCCGCGGGGGGGGGGGGGGGGGGGGGGGGGGGGGGGGGGGGGGGGCGGGGGGGTCACCTGCTGCCAACTGCCGCCCCTGGTACAGGTCTTGGCCAGCGGGGTGACCGTGCTGCCGCTGGTGTTGTGCTTGACCACGACGCTGGCCCAGGCGTACTTCACGGTGTCCTGGCAGTCACCCTTCCACCAGACGGTGAGCTTGGTGACGCCCGGCGGCGCGGTGAACGTCTGACTCAGGACGGAGTCCCCGTCGGTCGGGGTGGTAGCTCCGGCCGCGCCGCTGTAGGCACCGGCGTGTGCGGTGTCGGTGATCGCGGTGGTGCCGGTGCGGGTCCAGCCGTTGAAAGTCCCGTACWCGAAACCGCCGTTGACGATGCCACCGGCCGTGGTGGGCGAGGGCGAGGGCGACGGGCTGGGACTGCCGGTCGGCGAGGGCGAAGGCGACGGGCTCGGGGAGGGAGAGGAGGTCGTCCACACGTCGGTGATCGGCGTGGCGGTCGCCGCCGCGCCGAGCGGGCTGAGGCCGTAGGCGTCCTCGATGGTCCGCAGCACGTTGTAGTGGTTGATCTGCCCGGCGGAGGTTCCGGGGCGGACCTTCTCGCCGACGAAGACGGTGGCGATCTGGTTCACCGAGCTGAAGTTGTCCTCGTCGAAGGTGACGACCAGCAGGCTGTTGTGGGTCTTGGCCCACTGCGCGTACCCGTCGAGGTTGTTCTTCAGCCAGGTGTCGCCGGTGCCGACCGAGCAGTCGTGCATGTCGTTGCACATGTCGGGGACGACGAAGGAGACGGTCGGCAGCTGGGTGTAGTCCGTGGGGAAGGTGCTGTAGCGGACGTTGCTCGCGGCCGGGACGTTGTCGAAGTCGACCCAGGGGTTGTGCTTACGAACGTACTTGCCGCTGCTGCAACCGGTGTAGCCGTCCGAGGGCATGCCCTCGGAGTAGCCCTTGAACGTGAGACCGGCCCCGATCAGCTGGCTGCCGAGGTTGGCCTTGCCGGTGAAGTTCTTCGGGCAGGAGTCGTCCGTGACGCCCTGTTGGGAGCCGGAGAACATCGCGACGTAGTTGCCCTGGCTGGGGTGCGTGACGCCGAACGACTGGGTGAAGCTCGCGCCCTGCCCGGCGAGTTGGTTGATGTACGGCGCGCTTGAGCTGCCGATGATCGTCGAGTAGTCCTTGTTCTCGAACGTGACGACCACGACGTGATCGGGCCGCGGCACTGCGGTGACGGCTGCGGTGGTGCCCTGCGGTGCGGCGGACGGGACGGCGACGCCCAGCGCCGCGCCGGTACCGGCCAGGGTGATCACGGCGGCCACCACCGCCGTGATCACGGATCTTCTGCTTGGCATGAACAGCTCCTCATTCGTGGATGCCGAGGTCGGGCACATGGTGGAGGCAGTAGGGGTACAGGCGGTAGCGTGCGGGCCGACATCCGGGGAGCGGCTGCCCGGGCGGACCGGCACTGCCTGCGGGAACGGCCCGGCGGCAGTGAAAATCCAGTACTCGTCGGTAACTTATCTGGGGGGCCTCCGATCGACGACCTCCGGCACCTGCTGCGCACCGGCCCGTTCCACAGCGCCCTGCGCTGGGCCATCACCGCCCGGGGCCTCAGCCTCGACCGGCTCTGCGACCGGCTGGCCGCCCTCGGCCTGCGGGTCAGCGTCTCGACACTGAGCAACTGGCAGCGCGGCACCAGTCGGCCCCAGCGGCCGGAGAGCCTGCGCGCGGTCGCCGAACTGGAGCTCCTACTCGGCCTCACCAGCGGCTCGTTGAGCGGGCTGCTGGCGGAACCGGCGCACCGGGGCAGCCGCAGGCCCGCGCTCGTACCGGGCACTCCGCTGCTGCCGGCCACCCGGCTGCGGGCCTCGCTGGCCGATCCGGCCGATCCCGATCTGGACGTCCTCGCGGTGCAGGACGACGTGACGGTGACGGGTCGCGGGTGGGTGTCCACCGTCCGCTCCGTCGTCCGCGCGCGCCGCTCCGGGGCCGGGCGCCATGTGGTGCTCTACCACGTCGGAGCCGAGGCACTGCCCGAGATCCGAGCCGGGCGGGACTGCGCACTGGGACGGGTGCACACCGACCCGGACGCCAGGCTGATCGCCGCCGAACTCCTCTTCGGCCCGCTCAGCAAGGGCGAGACCTTCGCACTGGAGCACACCGTGACGTCCACAGAGGCGGACCTGCACCACGGACGCTGGTTCCGCACGGCCGGACAGCACTTCGAGCTGACGGTC
The DNA here is from genome assembly GCF_054049135.1 of Kitasatospora sp. P5_F3. NCBI lineage: Bacteria > Bacillati > Actinomycetota > Actinomycetes > Kitasatosporales > Streptomycetaceae > Kitasatospora > Kitasatospora sp. P5_F3. The sequence continues at coordinate 77,268 of NZ_JBFUMY010000011.1, forward strand.
CGGTTCGAGCCCTCGGCGGATGCCCGGCGGGCGTACCGGATCTGGCGGCTCGACAGCCGCTCGCCACACAAGGACGTGTCCCAACTGCGCCTGATCGACGGCCGATTGGTCCACCTGGTGGACCACGACCTGTCCCCGGGCTTCCACGGGATCCGCTGGACCGGCTGAGCCGCCGGGGCCGAATCCGGGTGAAATGTTACGTTGCAATGTCTCCGCGCATCGGGCATAGTCCTCTCTCACCGCTGCGGGCTTCCCACCCAAGTCCCGTTCACACAGCGGAAGTTAACGGCCGCGCCGACGCGCATCGGCCGGCCCGCAGGACGCCACTCGGAGCTCGACCCTCACCCCCAGGAGACCGACCATGGCAGAACGCCGTCCCCGTCGCCTCGCCCGGATCATCCTCGCAGCCGCCGTCGGCCTGCTCGTCCCGTTCACCCCGCTGGCGGTCGGCCAGGCCGATGCGGCCGGCACGGTCTGCCTCAGCGGCACCCTCGCCTACGACCACCAGGACGCCGAGTCCGGCACCGCGAAGCCGCTCCTGACCCAGGTCGCCCGCAACGCCAACTGGGAGCTGTGGGGCCGGACTTCGACCACCGGAACGGCCCGCCGGCTCGCCTCCGGGATCACCGACAGCGGCTCGGGGAGGTTCAACGCCTGCTACACCGCGTCCGCCCCGCTCCCCGAGGCGTTCGTCCGCTTCAACTCCGCCAGCACCACGATGTGGCGGGTCATCAAGAGCCCCGGCAACCAGGCCCAGTACACCTTCGACTCCGCACACCGCAGCAACGTCTCCAGCAGCCAGGACCTCGGCACCGTCAAGGTCCCCGCCACCATGCAGCGCGCCTGGCACATCGTGGACACCCTCAACCTCCTGTACTGGAAGCGCGGCAACCCCACCAGCAGCTGCTGGACCAGCCACCAGGCGGACGGCGGCTGCGACACCCTCACCTTCGTCTGGGACCCCAAGCGCACCAACGCCGGCTACTGGGACTACCAGGGCACCAACTTCGTCATCCTGGGCACCGACATGCCGGACTCCGAGCACCTGATCCTGCACGAGGCGGGGCACTGGTTCCAGTGGCAGCTGTACAGCCACGACTTCCCGACCGTGACCGGCTGCAACCCGCACTACATCGAGCGGTCCAGCTCTACCACCTGCGCCTGGACGGAGGGCTTCGCCGACGCGGTGGCCGCCTACACCCTCGGCGACTACCGCTACGTCTTCGAGGACGGCAACTCCTACAGCTTCGCCAACGACCCCACCACGCCCGGCTGGGACCGCGGCGACACCGTCCAGGGCCGGGTCGGCAGTTCGCTGCTCGACCTCTGGTCGGCGGCCGGCCCTGACGGCGGCAACTGGAACCGCACCATCGCCCTGATGACCAAGAACCCGAGCGAGGACTTCCGCGAGTACTTCACCGAGGACCGGCCCACCGCCGCCCCGCCCATGAGCACCACCGGGGCCGCCGCTGACATCCTCCACCGGCACACCATCGACTACTGACACCCGCTCAGGCCGACCGTCACGACCGTCGTGCTCAGCAGGCGACGGTGTGACGTTCGGCGATCCGCCCGGCCGCTGCCGCCCTGATGGCCCGTCAGCACCCGTGACTCGGTACGATCACTTGCCCATGGACGCGAACGAATCAATTGCGCTGGTCGCCGTCCCGCCCGGGCGGGTGACGCTGTCGGACCGGCGGACGCAACGGAGTTGGTCGGCCGACCTCGCGCCCTACCGGCTGGCGCCGCACCCGGTCACCCAGGAGCAGTACGCCCGGGTCACCGGCCTGCGGCCGAGCACCGCACAGGGCGACCGGCTGCCGGTCGAGGGTGTCTCCTGGCAGGACGCGGTCCGGTTCTGCAACGCCTGGTCCGCACAGGAGGGACTGACGCCCGCCTACCGCCTGCACGAGCATGACGCCGAGACCGTCGAGTGGGACACCGCCGCCGACGGCTACCGGCTGCCCACCGAGGCCGAGTGGGAGCACGCCTGCCGGGCCGGCACCACCGAGGCCCGGTACGGCCCGCTCGACGACATCGCCTGGCACCGGGGCAACTCGGACGAACGCATCCACCCCGTGGGCGAGAGGCAGCCCAACTCCTGGGGCCTGTACGACATGTTGGGCAACGTCTGGGAGTGGTGCTGGGACGTCTACGACGCCGAGGTCTACGGCACCTACCGGGTGCTGCGGGGCGGCGGCTGGTTCGACGAACGCTGGAGCTGCCGGGCCTCGGTCCGCCGCCGCAGCCACCCCACCTTCCGGATCGACGACGTCGGCTTCCGGGTCGCCCGGTCGTAGCGGCGGGCGACCCGACGGTAGCTGGTAGGCCAGGCCATCCGGAGGCCGCCGCCGCCCTGCTCCGCGCCTCCTGGCCTGAAAGCGCAACCTCCGAGTGGGCCTCGAGCGTGGGTATGTACGAACGGTTTATTCACGATCGGGGAGGATGCATACACATGATGCGACGTTGGATGACGGCACCGATGGCACTGGTACTCGCAGCGGGGGTCGCGACGGCGGTGGCGCCCACGGCGTACGCGGCGACCGCCACCAGCAGCACCGCGTGCGAGACCGGCTGGGGCAGCCTCAACAAGCAGAGCCCGGTCTTCGACTACGAGCACCAGCCGATCACCGACATCAGGACGGGCACCCACCCCTGCTACGACCGGATGGTCATCGACGTACCCGGCACCTCGACCGCCAACCCGCTCAGCTACCGCGTCCAGTACATGGACGGGAACACCATCCACCAGGCCGGCTCCGGCGACCCGATCACCGTCGGGGGCGGCGCAGTCCTGGAGGTCGTCGTGATGGCTCCCGTCTACGACCCGGCCACCTGGGAGGTGGTCTACCCGGCCAAGGCCCGCCAGCCGCTGCCCGGCGTGGACCTGACGGGATACCAGACCTTCCAGGACACCCGGTTCGCCGGCAGCTTCGAGGGAGAGACCCAGTTCGGCCTCGGCGTACGGGCGCGGCTGCCGTACCGGGTCTTCCAGCTCGACAACCGCCTGGTCATCGACGTCGCTCACAGCTGGGGCACCACCGCCTGACCCTCGTCCTCGGCTCTGCCCGGTCCTCGGGGACCTCGGGGGCGGGGAGGAGAGCTTCGCGGACGGCTCGCAGGAAGGCAGGTCGCCGGTGACCGGAAACGCCCGGCTGAGGGTCTACTACGTGCGCCTCCACCAAGTGTCCCGCCACCCGATGAACGTGGACGGCGACGAGATCGCCGGGATCCGCAACCTCTACTGCGCCACGGACGAGGACACGGCCGAGCGGCACCGGCACGGCGAACTGCCCTGGGTGGACGCGTCCGCCACCGACGCACAGCGCTGGTACGCCGCCACCGAGGCGCTCCAGCGGGCCATGGCGCGTCTGACGGAGCAGCAGGACGCGGCGCAGCTCCATCTGCACTGGGTGCGTGGTGCCGTGCGCCCGTTCTGGAAGGCTCGCCATGCGCTGCGCAACCGCCGACTGCGCGCCACGTACGACGCCACGATGGAGCGTCTGCGCCACGACGTGCTCACCGCGCACCGGGACTTCCGCGAGCAGGCCGGCGACCTCACGCCGTACGTCCACGCCGAACGCGAGCGCCTGGAGCGTGAGCGGCGCGATCGGCAGGAACAGTGGGAGGAGGAGAGGCGCCGACGTGAGCCCGGGGAGCGCAGGGTCCGGGCCGACGCGATGGCCGGTGCCCGGGGCGAGCCGGTATGGGGGTGCACGCTGGTCGAGCGAACGAGTGTCGGTCGCGTGTTCCGGATCTATCTGCAGACCCTGGAGGAGGTGCGGGACCCGCGTGGCGGTGTGGCACGGACCGACCTCACGCCGGAGCAGGTCCAGGCCGTGCTCACCCAGGAACGCGAACGGGACGGGTACACCGTCGTCATGTGGTCCCATCAGACCCGGCTGGCGCTGGAGGAGTGGCACGAAAGCGGGCGGGCGGTGCAGGCCTGGCGCGAGCTCAGCGGCGTCCTGGTCGACCCATGGCCCCGCATCACCGAGCAGTCCGCGCGGCAACGCCACTCCGGCCCCCACAGCACGTACTACGGTTTCGGCGGCTTCTGAGGCTCGACATCGGCCGAACTGACAGCCGGTCAGCCGACAGGCTCCATCGAGGCACTCACCGGCGGCGACCGGGCACTTGCTGACCCGGACCGGTCCGGGCCGCGGACCCCTACTCTGCTGTATGTGAGGGATACCGAGGCATTCAAGGACGCGGTGGCGCAGACGCTGGCCGAGCTGGCCCGGTTGGGTGTGACGGTACGGCCCGGTACGGTCGCCGACACCATCGAGCGGAACATCAGCGCGGTAGTCGCACGGCTGGGAATCCAGGAGCCGTCCGCCTGGCGCTATTTCGACGCGGCGAGGCTCGCCTCGGCCATTGCCCTGCAGCGCCAGGAATCCATGGACAAGAGCACGCCCCAGGACGCCGGGCATGCGCCCATGCCTCCGGTGGACAATCCCGAGCTGGCCTTGCTCCTGGCGGGCTTTCCCGACCTGCTCGCCGAGAACGGCGGGGACCTCTACGCCGCGCTCGTCAACGTTCTCGTCAACGCCTGGCTCGCCGGCCACATCCACGGCGAGGACGGCTGCTCAGGCTGCGACGGTAGTCGGGGGCCGGCAGGCCACGACTGGCAGGCTCGCATGAACGCGATCACCACGCTGGCCCCCGACATCACCAGGTGGTTCGACCGCGACGTGTGGACCACCGCCCTTCAGGACTGCGGCTACGGCGTCACCCGACGCTGATTCCCAACCGTACGGGCGGGAGTCTTTGCCAAGAGGTGGACGGGACGCCGGTCCCGGTCCGAGCGGGCGAGCTGTACCTGGTGGCGGCGGGTACCCCGCACCGGGTCCGTCCCGGCAGCCGGGGCACGCTGGTGATCGTGGCGCTGGCCGAGAACTGACGGGCGGGCACCGGAGGTGACGGAGGCCCCGGCCGAGCCGACCGAGGCTTCCGTCCGGCCTGCGTGTTACCGCCCCAGCTCGGCGGCGAACAGCTCCCTCACCCGGGCCCAGGAGTCGTCGGCGGCCGTCTTGTCGTAGGGCCCGCGCCCGGGGAAGAAGAACGCGTGCCGCACCCCCGGGTAGACCACCGTGTCGTGGCGCACCCCGGCCGCCGTCAGCGCGTCGCTGATCATGCTGCGCTGGTCCGCGGCGATGACGTGGTCGAGCTCCGCGAAGACCAGCAGCATCCGCACGTCGCGGTCGGCGATATCGCCGGTCGCCTCCAGCAGCGGTTCCGGACGGCTCAGCGCGGTACCGGCCACGGGCAGCCAGCCGGGGTAGAAGACCGCCGCCGCCGAGAGGTCGAGCCGGCTCGCGGCGAAGTACGCGATGTGTCCGCCGAGGCTGAAGCCGAGCACGCCGGCCTTCCCGGTGGCCGCCTCGTGGTCACGGACGTGGGCGAGGCAGGCCCGCAGGTCCGCTTCGACGCCCTCCCGGGTCAGTTGGCCCAGCAGGGCGAACCCGCGCTCCCGGTTGGCGTCGCTCTCCTCCAGCCCGGCAGCGGTCTCCGGGCCGGAACGGTGGTACAGGTTCGGGGCGATCGCGACATGGCCGAGCGCCGCCACCTGCCGCGCGACCTCCCTGACCTCCTCGGTCACACCCCACAGCTCGGAGCAGACCAGCACGGCCGAACGCCCCTCGCCCCCGGCCGGCCGGGCCAGGTAGGCGGTCATCGGCTGCGAGCCGCCCACCTCGATGTCCACGTCCTGCGCAATGATCTGCTCTGCCACGGAATCCCCCTCGCACCGACCGTCCCTGACACCCTGTCAGATCACCGTCGGCCATCGGGCACCCTATCCGCCCCGCACCCAGACGGACCACGCCACCCCTGCACCATCCGCCTCACAGGTTGTCGGGACCGCACGATACGTTGAGCGGATGACCGAGACAGAGAGCAAGATCGAGCGCATCAGGCCGAAGCAGTTCCACGAGACCGCCGGCCTGGCGGACTGGCGGGTGCTGGGCGAGGGGGCGTGCGCGTACTTCCGTACCGGAAGCTTCGCCGTCGGCGCCCGACTCGCGCTGGCGATCAGTGAGTTGCCGGGCCTCGAAGACGGTGAGCCGGATGTCGACCTGCGGCCCGAGGGCGTGACGGTGCGGCTGATCACGGTCACCGAGGACTACTACGGGCTGACCGAGCGACACCTCGAACTGGCCCGGCAGATCTCGGCCGTGGCACGCGCCCTGGACGTCCCGGCCGACCCGACCGCCGTGCAGACCGTCCAGGTCACCGTCGACGCCCTGGCCGGGCCCGAGGTGGTGGCGTTCTGGCGGGCCCTGCTCGGCTACCAGGACCGGGCCGGCAGCGCGGAGGATCTGATCGACCCGCAGCGCCGCGGGGCGCCGTTCTACTTCCAGCAGATGGAAACGCCGCGCCCACAGCGCAACCGGGTGCACGTCGACGTCTGGGTACCGTACGACCAGGCCGAGGCCCGGATCGCCGCGGCGCTCGCGGCGGGCGGCCGACTGCTGAACGACGCTGACGCCCCGTCGAACTGGGTGCTGGCCGACCCGGAGGGGAACGAGGCCTGCATCGGCGCGGCGGGGTGGACCGGGCCGGAGCCCACGCACTCCTGAAGCCCCCAGAGAAACAACAAAGGCAAGAGGGAAAACCCACCTCCTGCCACTACCAAGATATAGCGCACCGGGGGGCTTGCGGCAAGCCCCCCGGTGTACCGCAGAATCACTGGTCTGAACCAGAACCTGCGGAATCAGGAGATTCACGAAATTGCGTGTGCAGTTGTCAGCTGACGGGTCGTCCACCAGCGCGTTCGACCTCCCCGACCATCTCTCCGGCAAGGCCGACCCGGCCCTGATCGCCCGCGACGAGCAGCACTTCGCGGCCATCTCCGAGAGCCTCGAGCAGACCATCGCCGAACTCTCCGGCCGCCTCGACGCCGAGCGCAAGGCACCCGGCGGCATCGGCCAGGAGGCGATGGACCGGGACCTGGAGATCCACCGGTTGACCGGTCGCCTGCGCGCCCTGCGCCGCTTCGGGCTGGACCTGTGCCTCGGACACATCGTCAGCACGGACAGTCCCGAGCCGGTGTACATCGGCCGGCTCGGTCTCACCGACAGCACCGGCCGCCGGCTGCTGCTCGACTGGCGCTCCCCCGCCGCCGAGCCGTTCTTCGCGGCGACGCACGCCAACCCGATGGGTCTGGCCAGCCGCCGCCGGTACCGCTGGACCCGGGGCCGGATCGGCGACTACTGGGACGAGGTGTTCACCGCCGACGGGCTCGAAGGGCACGCCGCACTCGACGACCAGTCCGCCTTCATCGCCAGCCTGGGCAGCAACCGGTCGGCCCGGATGCGCGACGTGCTCGCCACCATCCAGGCCGACCAGGACGCCATCATCCGGGCGAGCTCCCGGGGCTCGCTGGTCGTCGACGGCGGTCCGGGTACGGGGAAGACCGTCGTCGCCCTGCACCGTTCGGCCCACCTGCTCTACTCCGACCCCCGCCTCGGGCACCGTCGCGGCGGCGTGCTGTTCGTCGGTCCGCACCAGCCCTACCTGGCGTACGTCGCCGACGTCCTGCCCAGCCTCGGCGAGGAGGGCGTGCAGACCTGCACCGTGCGGGACCTGGTCGCCGAGGGGGCGAAGGCGGCGGTCGAGACCGACCCGGAGGTGGCCCGGCTGAAGTCGTCGGTGGACCTGGTGCGGGCGATCGAGCCGGCCGTCGGCATCTACGAGGAACCACCCACCAAGGGGATGACGGTCGAGACCCACTGGTCGGACCTCTGGCTGAGTGCCGACGACTGGGCCGCGGCGTTCGATGCGCCGGACCCGGGCACCCCGCACAACGAGGCGCGTGACCAGGTCCTGGAGGAGCTGCTCACGATCCTGATGGACAAGGACGACAGCGAGGCCCCGCCCGCGCAGCTCCGGCGCTCCCTGCTGCAGAACCGGGAGCTGATCGGCACCCTGCACCGCGCCTGGCCGATGATCGAGCCGACCGACCTGGTCGGCGACCTCTGGTCGGTGCCCGCCTACCTGCGCAAGTGCGCCCCCTCGCTCAGCCCCGACCAGGTCAGGAAGCTGCAGCGCGAGGAGGCCGACGCCTGGACGGTGTCCGACCTGCCGCTGCTGGACGCGGCCCGGCAGCGGCTCGGCGACCCGGAGGCGTCCAACCGCAAGCAACGGCACAACGCCGCGGTGGCGGCCGAACGCGCGCGGATGGCCGACGTGATCGACCACCTGCTGGAGGCCGACCACGACGGTGACGGTGTGGTGACGATGCTGCGCGGGCAGGACCTGCAGGGCACCCTGGTCGACGACAGCGCGCTCCCGGGCACCGACCCGGAACCGCTGGCCGGCCCGTTCGCGCACATCGTGGTGGACGAGGCCCAGGAGCTGACCGACGCCGAGTGGCAGATGCTGCTGCTCCGCTGCCCGTCCCGGAGCTTCACCATCGTCGGAGACCGCGCCCAGGCCAGGCACGGGTTCACCGAGTCCTGGCAGGAGCGGCTGGAGCGGGTCGGTCTCGACCGGATCGAGGTGACCTCACTGAGCGTCAACTACCGGACGCCGGAAGAGGTCATGGCCGAGGCCGAGCCGGTCATCCGGGCCGTACTCCCGGACGCCAACGTGCCGACCTCGATCCGCAGCAGCGGCATCCCCGTCGTGCACGGGTCCGTCGCGGAGCTGGACTCGGTCCTCGACAGCTGGCTGGCCGCGCACGCCGAGGGCGTCGCCTGCGTCATCGGTGACCCGACGTTCCAGCCGACCTCCCGGGTCCGCTCGCTCACCGCGGAGCTGTCGAAGGGTCTCGAGTTCGACCTGGTCGTCCTGATCGACCCGGAGACCTTCGGCGCGGGCATCGAGGGAGCGGTCGACCGCTACGTCGCGATGACCCGGGCAACCCAGCAGCTCGTGATCCTCACCAGCTGCTGACCTCGGCCCGGCCCCGATCCGGCCGTCACCCGAACTGCTGAACCACCGACAGGCCCCACATGCGCCGCGCCGCGAAGGGGTAGTCCGACCACGAAGGTTCATCACCGGAACGGGAGACACGCATGGCACCCACTCGCATCCTGGCCACGGTCGGAGCCACCCTGGCCGTCCTGCTCGGCACCACGGCCGCCGTCCCCGCCGAGCCCGCCCAGCCGCTGTTGGCAGCCTCCTGCAAGGCCGCCGCCTGCAACGGCAAGGACCCGGTCTCGGCGGGCTGCGACAGCGACGGCAAGCTGGTGGAGAGCGTGCCGCTCGCCTCCGACCGGAGCATCAAGGTCGAGCTGTTCCACAGCAACGCCTGCCAGGCGAACTGGGCCCGCAGCGTCGGCGCGCCGGACGGCGGCGCGGTGCTGGTGACCAACAAGCGGGGCGCCAAGTACGTCCGGAACACCAGCGGCGCCAAGACATACGTCTGGACGCCGCTGGTGGACGGGACCGTCCAGGCCCAGGCCTGCCTCGGCCCGCAGAACAGCGATGCGCTGACCTGCACGAAGTACCACTGACCGGCCGTCAGCCGGTGGACTCCGCGCGCAGGTCCTCCTCGGAGGCCCCCAGCCGCCAGTAGCCGGTGAAGGTGACGGTCCGCCGGTCGAAGCCCCGCTCGCCGACCAGGTGGCGGCGGACCGAGCGGACGGCCGCCGCCTCCCCCGCCACCCAGGCGTACGGGGTGCCCTCGGGGAGGACGGCGGCCCGCAGGGTGTCCAGCACCACCCCGGGCCGCGCACCCCCGCGCGGCAGCCAGTGCAGCTCCAGGTCGGCGGCGGTGGTCAGCTCCAACCGGTCGGGCCCGTCCGGGACTTCGAGGAAGGCCAGCGCCCGGGTACCGGGCGGGAGCCACTCCAGGATCGCGGCGGCGGCCGGCAGCGCCGTCTCGTCGGCGGTCAGCAGCACCCAGTCGGTCCCGGCCGGGGGCCGGAACTGCACGCTGGAGTTGTCCGCCACGGTCGGGCCGATCAGCAGCACCCGGTCGCCCTCGGCGGCCCGCCCGGCCCAGTGCGAGGCCGGGCCGGTGTCACCGTGCAGGACGAAGTCCACGTCCAGCTCGGCGAGTTCGGGCCGGGCGGCGCGCACGGTGTACGAGCGCATCACCGCCCGGACCTGCTCGGGCAGCGCGCGCCAGGCGTGGAACCAGCCCTCGCCCTGCTCCACCGGGACCACCGGGGCGTCCTGGCCGGGGTGCGGCAGGAACAGCGAGAAGCTCTGGTCCCGGCCACCGGAGGCCAAGCCGGCCAGCTGCTCACCGCCGAAGGTGACCCGGAGCAGCGCGGGACTGATCCGTTCGGTGCGGACCACCCGGGCGGCGAAGAACGCGAAGGGCAGAGTCATCGGAACCTCTCCTGGAGTGACGGACGGTCAGCCGAACTTGCGGGCGCCCTGGACGGCCTTGGCGAGGTTCTCCAGCAGCGGCGCGGCGCCCGCCCAGGAGAACCGGGGCACCGCGTCCCAGGGGGTGATCTGGCCGGCCCTCACCGCGGGCAGCTCGGCCCAACCGGGCTTCGCCGCCAGGTCCTTGGGCTGAAGGGCGGTGCTGCGCTGGTCGAGCAGCAGCAGGTCGGCCTGGTACTTGCCCGCGTTCTCCCAGCTCAGGCTCTCGAAGTAGCCGCCCTGGTCGAGCCTGTCCGGGACGATGATGTTGACGCCCAGGTCGCGGAAGTACATCAGGTCGGTGCTGACGCCGGGGTTGGAGGCGTAGAACAGGTCGGCGGCGCCTGAGCAGGCCAGCACCCGCAGCCCGCCACTGGCCTTGGCGGCCTGCCGCAGTGTCTCGGCGGCGGCCTCGAACCTGGCCTTGGCGTCGACCACCGGCTTGGCCTTCAGGTCGGCGCCGAGCGAGGCAGCCAGCTCGGCGTAGCGGCGGATCGGCTCGGTCAGCGGGACCCGGCCGGTGGTGACCGTGACCACGGGGGCGAGCGCGAGGATCTTGTCCCTGCTCGCGTCCGGCACGTACCAGTAGGCGTCCGGGTCGTACATGTGGGTGACCAGCAGGTCGGGGCGGAGCGCGGCGTACCTCTCGATGCTGAACTCGCCCCAGGCGTTGCCGATGATCTGCACCTTGGCCAGGTCCAGCTCGCCCGCCTGCGGGTCGGGCCTGCCGTCCGCGCCCTTGGTCTCGCCGAAGACGCCGACCAGTTGGTCGCGTAGGCCGAAGTCGTGCAGCGCGGCGGCGGCGCCGGTGAAGGCGACGATCCGCTGCGGCCGGCTCTTCGCCGTGACCTCCTTCTTCCGGTCATCGGTGAACGACCACGGGCCGCCCGACGCCCCGTCACCGGTGCCCGTCCCGGACGAGCCCGAGCTGCCGCAGGCGGCGATCAGGGCGCCGGCTCCGACGGCGCCGGTGGCGGCGAGCAGGCCGCGGCGGGTGAACTGAGCGGGACCGGCGTGAGGCATGGCGGTGGCTTCTCTCGTCTGGGCAGGGTGTGCGGGCAGGCCGATGGACAGGCCTGCCGGACGACTGGGGCCGTGGGAACCGGCCCGGCGCACATTAGGTTAGCCTAACCATAGTTACTGTCCATCAGCTCGGGTCCTCCGCCCTGGGTCGCACCGGAAGTCGCGCCACGTGTCCTTGACCAAAGCTCCCCCCTCGGTGGCGGGCCCSCCCCCGCCGCCCGGGCGTCAGGCCCCCCCGGCCSCCSGGCKGTTCGCCTGCCTCCTGCTGCTCGCCACGAGGGCTCGACCGGCTGGACCGTGGTGCACGAGATGCGGCTCCCCCGCACCCTGCTCGGACTGCTGGTCGGCTGCGCCCTCGGCCTCGCGGGCGGCGTGATGCAGGCGCTGACCCGCAATCCGCTGGCCGACCCCGGCCTGCTGGGCATCAACGCGGGCGCCTCGGCCGCCGTCGCCACAGCAATCACCTTCCTCGGCGTCAGCACCTTCACCGGCTACATCTGGTTCGCGCTGCTCGGCGCCGCCCTGGTCTCGGCCGCGGTGTACGCGGTCGGCGGCGGACGCGGCGCCACCCCGGCGCGGCTGGCCCTGGCCGGCGCCGCGCTGAACGCCACGCTCTACTCGTACGTCAGCGCGGTGATGCTGCTCAGCGCGGCCGCGCTGGAGCGGATGCGGTTCTGGACCGTCGGGTCGCTGGCCTCCGCCCAACCGGCCACCGTGGTCAAGGTGCTGCCGTTCGTCCTGGTCGGTACGGTGCTCGCGCTGGCGCTCGCCCAGCCGCTCAACGCCCTTGCGCTGGGCGAGGATTCGGCCACCGCGCTGGGTACCAGGCCCGGCCGGGTCCGGGCCGGGGCGCTGATCGCGGTCGGCCTGCTCTGCGGGGCGGCCACCGCCGGCTGCGGACCGATCGTCTTCGTCGGCCTGCTGGTCCCGCACCTGGTCCGTGCCCTGACCGGCCCGGACCTGCGCTGGCTACTGCCGTACTGCGCGGTGCTGGCCCCCGTACTGATGCTCGGCGCGGACGTGCTCGGCCGGGTGCTCGGCCGCCCCGGTGAGCTCCAGGTGGGCATCGTCACGGCGGTGCTCGGCGGTCCGCTCTTCCTGTACTTCGTCCGGCGACCGAAGGCGGTGCGGGCATGAAGGTGCTCAGGACGGCCGGTCTCTCCGTCCGGCTCCGGCCCAGGGCGCTGGCCGTGGGCGCCGCCTGCCTGCTGGCCGCACTGGCCGTCGGGGTACTGGCGATCGGCCGCGGCGACTTCCCGATCTCCCCGGCCGAGGTGCTCCGCGCGCTGGCCGGGAACGGTGACCCGGCCCAGGAGTTCATCGTCCGTCAGCTGCGGCTGCCCCGGGTGGCCACCGCACTCCTGGTGGGCGCCGCGCTCGCGCTCTCCGGCGCGGTCTTCCAGTCGCTGGTGCGCAACCCGCTCGGCAGCCCCGACGTGCTGGGCTTCACCCAGGGCTCGGCGGCCGGGGCGCTGACCGCGATCGTGCTGTTCGGCGGCAGCTCGCTCGCCCTGTCGCTCGGCGCGCTGGCCGGCGGGGTGCTGACCGGCGTACTGATCCACCTGCTGGCCTGGCGGCACGGCGTTCACGGCAGCCGCCTGGTGCTGATCGGGATCGGCATCGCCGCCATTCTCACCGGCCTCAACGGCTACCTGCTGACCCGGGCCCAACTCACGGACGCCGCCCGGGCGATGCTCTGGCTGACCGGAAGCCTGGACGGGCGCGGCTGGGAGCAGGCCGTCCCGCTGCTGGCGGTGCTGGCCGTGCTGGTACCGGTGGTACTGCTCGGCTTCGGGCACTCGCTGCGCCTGCTGGAGATGGGCGACGAGGCCGCGTTCGCCCTCGGCGTCCGGGTCCGGCGAGTACGGCTCGTGCTACTGGCCGCCGCCGTCCTGCTCGCCTCCTTCGCGGCGGCGGCCGCCGGGCCGGTCTCCTTCGTCGCCCTGACCGCCCCTCAGCTGGCCCGCCGGCTGACCCGGGCGCCGGGGCCGAACCTGGCGGCTTCGATGACGGTCGGCGCGGCCCTGCTGGTCGGCGCGGACTGGCTGGCCCAGCACCTGCTCCCCGACCGGCAGTTGCCGGTCGGCGTGGTGACCGGCGTGCTCGGCGGCGGATACCTGGTGTGGCTGCTGGCCACCGAACGCAAGGCGGGTCGGATATGACGGACCGTACGAGGAGCAACGGCATGAGCCCCCGACTGGCCGGGCAGGGACTGACCCTCGCCTACGAACAGCGCACCATCGCCCGGGAGTTGACGGTGGCGATCCCGGACAACTCGTTCACCGTGATCGTCGGACCGAACGCCTGCGGCAAGTCGACCCTGCTGCGGGCGCTGGCCCGGGTGCTCCGGCCGAAGGCCGGTCAGGTCCTGCTGGACGGCCGGGACATCGCGACCGTCGCCCCGCGCACCGTGGCCCGTACCCTCGGCCTGCTGCCGCAGAGCTCGGTCGCGCCCGACGGCATCACGGTGGCCGAGCTGGTCTCCCGGGGCCGCCACCCGCACCAGGGGCTGCTGCGGCAGTGGTCGCGGGAGGACGAGCGGATCACCGACGAGTCGATGGCCGCCACCGGCGTACTGGAGCTGGCGGACCGTCCGGTCGAAGAGCTCTCCGGCGGCCAGCGGCAGCGGGTGTGGATCGCCATGGCCCTGGCCCAGCAGACCCCGTTGCTGCTGCTGGACGAACCCACCACCTACCTCGACATCGCCCACCAGATCGAGGTGCTCGACCTGTGCGCCCGGCTGCACGAGGAGCAGGGCCGCACCCTGGTCGCCGTCCTGCACGACCTCAACCACGCGGCCAGGTACGCCACCCACCTGATCGCGATGCGGGACGGCAAGGTGCTGGCCGAGGGCGACCCCGCGCGGATCGTCACGGCCGAACTGGTCGAGCAGGTCTTCCGGTTGCGCTGCCGGGTGATCGAGGACCCGGAGACCGGCAAGCCCCTGGTGATCCCCGCCGCCCGCGCCCGGACCTGACCCGGAGTCAGCGGGCCTGCCTCCCTCGGCGGTCTGCTTGCATGGGCCCATGAACGCCATACTCACCAGCGTCATCGCGGTGCTCGGTACCCTGCTGGGCTCCACGGTGACGCACGCCTTCCAGCAACGGTCCGCCCGGCGCACGGAGCAGAGCAGCCGCGACGACCGGCTCCGCCAGGAGCGGTTGGCGGCCTACGGCAGCTACGCCGGGCTGCTCGTCGAGTTCCGCCAGGCCGCTCTGCACCACTGGTTCTGCGTGCACGAGGGCAACGACGCCGAGGACGAAGTCGCCATCCGCAGGCGCTCGTTCGAGCTGCGCTCCAGTGCCCAGCACGCTCTGTTCCAGGTCCAGCTGGTCACCGACTCGCCCGAGCTCGGCACTGCCGCCATCGATGCCTTCAACGCCATCGGCAGGATCGACCGGGCCGGGGACCGGCCCGACCTGGTCACCCGCCGCGATGCCACCCGCACCCTGATCGACACCTTCGTCGAGACGGCCCGCCGGCACGTCTAGTGCCGCGCCGATGGACCGTCAGGCCGGGACTCCGGGACGGCCTCGGCCATCGGTGTGGGGGGTGTCGACCGCAGGGCCTGGCCGCCGATGTCGGCCGCCCCGTCCAGTTGCTGCTGCCACCAGGCGGCCATCGCGGGCTCGGTCATCGCCGACCAGTCCGGGGTCCGTTCCGCCTGGGCCAGGCCCAGGCGGCGGGCCAGCGCCACCAACTCCTGGCCGGTGGCGCCCCGGGCGGCCTGGTAGGCGGCCAGCAGCCCGTCCCAGGAGTCGGCCTGCCGCCAGGCGGCCTCGAAGGCGGTGGCGTCCTGCAGGGCTTTGGCCGCCCCGCTGGTGTTGTGCGGACGCACCACCGACGCGGCGTCACCGCCGAGCAGCAGCCGGTCCGCGACGGTGCGTTCGGTCCGCAGGTCGTAGATCGGCTGGAGGAAGGTGTGCTCCGGCGGGGTCAGGCCGATCACCTCGGCCCAGTACGTCGGGAACCAACGCCGCGTCAACTGGCGCAGACGGTCGGCGAGTTCGCCGGTCACGCCGCCCGGCGGGAAGCTGGTCGGGTCGTCCAGCCGCAGGCCGGTCTCCGGCGGGGTCGCGTAGAACACCCAGTTCACCATCGGACCGGCCGGCCCGGGGATCCGGTACAGGACACAACTCCCGCCCGGGATACCGATGGTGACCGCATCGGTGGCCGGCCAGTCGGTGCCGCCGTCCGGCGGGGTCCCCAGCTCGGCCAGCCGGTCGGCGGGGTAGCTGCCGCGCCAGCAGACGTACCCGGCGTAGCTCGGCCGGGCACCGGGGCAGACCGCCTCCCGGACCACCGAGCGGTAGCCGTCCGCGCCGATCACCAGGTCGAAGTCCGCCACCTCCCCGGTCGCCAGCCGAACTTCGGCCCGGTCGGCGAACCCCCGTACGCTCTCCACCCCGGCACCCTGGCGGTACCGCACCGACGGCGGCGTCGCGGCGCGCTGGCCGCGCCAGAGCAGGCCCCAGTGGTAGGAGTGGAACGGAAAGTGCTGGTCCCAGATCACCCGCCCGGTACGGGAGTTGCCGTCCTGGGTTACCCACTTGCGCCGGGTCAGCCGGTGCGTGGCGATGCCCGGGGCCAGCGCGCCGGTCGCGGTCAGCTCGGCGGCCCGGTCGTCATGGATGCACAGGCCCACCCCGCGATCCGCCAACACGCCGGTGGTCCGCTCCAGCACCACCACCTCGGCAGCACCCGCCCGGGCCGCCGCCGAGGCGAACGCGCAGCCCGCGATACTCCCGCCGACCACCGCGACCCGGCCTCCGCGCATTGCCGCTCCTCCGTTGGGGGCTCCCTGACTGCTCGTCACCCTACTGACCTTCCCCCGCACGGCACTTGCGTACGCGCGAGGGTGACCCGAACGAGTCATGACCATCCACGGCCGGGAAGCCCGCGACCTCATCACGGCCACCCCGACCGCGACCTGATCGGCCCAGCGAGCAGTGTGCCGCCGTGCCGGTTCCGGACGGCTCGGCCATCCTGGGGCGATGACACACGTACCAGAGGAACCACACCGGCGCCGCCTCCGACCACCCGGAACTCCGGCCCCGGCGCTGCCCGGTCCATCGGTGCCCGCCGGGCCGGAGCGGCGCCTGCCCCGGCCGGGCGGCAGCACCTGCTGCATCACCACGATGACCGAGCACGTCGCCCTGAACGGCACCGCGATCCGCACTCGCTGGCATGAGCCGCACTGCGCGACCTGGACGGCCCGCTGACGTAACGCTCCCGCCCGCAACGTCAAGAGGACGGTCCAGGGAGGCGCGGGTTCAGCGTCCCTGGTTGCGCGGGTGCTGCCGGGCCGCGCGTTCGTTGCCGTGCTTGTAGTGGCCGGTCCAGCGGGCCATCACCAGTTGGGGGTTGCCCGCCTCGATCTCGGCGAGGAACTCCCCGGCGCGGGCGCCGCGCAGGGTCCCGGCGGGCTTGCGGTGATGGATGATCACCACCGTTCCGTCGGGGCGCTGCTGGTACTCGAATCCCGAGGGTGCGGGCATCTGCTGACTGCTCGTTTCGTGGCGCGGGCGGGGCGGACCGCCACAGCGTGCCGCGCGGCGTCGAGCTGGGCAAACGGTTTTCCGCCCCGGTCCGGGCGGTAGGGTCGGGTCATGGCAACCGACGAGTCGAGCGTACGGGTGGACGCCTGGATCTGGTCCGTCCGGCTCACCAAGACCCGGTCGCTGGCCGCTGCCGAGTGCCGGGCCGGGCACGTGCGGATCAACGACGAGCGGGTGAAGCCCGCGCAGGCCGTGCGCGAGGGCGACGTGGTCCGGCTGTTCCACGCCGGGCTGGAGCGGATCGTCACGGTCCGCAAGCTGATCCGCAAGCGGGTCGGCGCCGAGGTGGCGGCCGAGTGCTACCGCGACGACACCCCGCCCCCGCCGCCGCGTGCGGAGGCCGAGATGGCGGGCATCCGGGACCGGGGCGCCGGGCGGCCGACCAAGCGCGACCGCCGGGACATGGAGCGGCTGCGCGGACAGTGACAGGGAGCCGCACGGACCGGCTTCGCGAGGCCGCAGAATAGGGGCATGTCACGACGCACGAAGCCCTCCCCGCGCCCCGCCGCCACCGCCACCTGCCCCTGCGGCCTTCCCGCCGCCTACCGGGAGTGCTGTGGCCGTCTGCACCGAGGCGAGCTGGCGGCCGGCACGGCCGAGCAGCTGATGCGCTCGCGGTACAGCGCGTTCGTGGTCGGTGACGAGGCGTACCTGCTGCGCACCTGGGCCGCCGCCACCAGGCCGCCGTCGGTCGACTTCGACCTGGAGCTGCGCTGGCAGCGGCTGGAGGTGCTGGCGAGCACCGAGGGCGGGGCGTTCCACACCGAGGGCACGGTCACCTTCCGGGCGCACTTCGTGCACCAGGGCGAGCAGGGCGTGATGAGCGAGCGCAGCGCGTTCGTCCGGGAGAGCGGCGCCTGGGTGTACCGGGACGCACTCGAACTGAGCTGACGGCGCCCGGCCATCACGGCACCGGCCAGGGGTGGCGGCCGGTGCCGAGGGTGTGAGGTGCGAGGATGGCCGTCCCGCCAGCCGTAGGCGGGCCTCTCAGCCGACCGGCCGGGTGCTCATCCAGCACCGGTATCAGGGGCGATGCGAGCAGGCCCGACCCGCTGCGTACCCCGGCAGCCGGCAGCGGTGACCGCGTCTACTCCTCTTCCCTCCCTCAGGAAGTTGCACCCTCATGCACGTCTCCGCCATACCCACGCGCGCCCTGGTGGCCGTGGGTTGCCTCACGCTGGCCGCGTGCGGCAGCGTCATCTCGGCCACCCCGAGCTCGAAGACCGAGCTGCGCAACCGCCTGCCGCAGTCCGTCCGGGACTCCGGCGTCCTGAAGATCGCCTCCGACCTCAACTACCCGCCCGTCGACTTCAAGGCCGCCGACGGCACCGCGACCGGTCTTGACCCTGACCTGGCCGCCGCGCTCGGCTCCTACCTCGGGCTGCGGGTCCAGTTCGTCGACCTGCCGTTCGCCGAGGTGCTCCCCGCCGTCCAGGACGGCAAGGTCGACCTGGCGATGTCCGCGGTGATCGACACCCGCCGCCGCCAGCAGGGCACCGACGAGGCCGGCAACCGGATCGACCCCGGGGTCGACTTCGTCGACTACTTCGTCACCGGCACCTCGATCCTGGTGAAGCAGGGCAACCCGCTGGGCATCGGCTCACTGGACGACCTCTGCGGGCGGACCGTCGCCCTCCAGCGCGGCACCGTCCAGGACGAGATCGCCCAACTGCAGACCTCGGCCTGCACCAGGACCAGCAAGCCGCTGCGGATCCACCGGCTGGACACCGACGACCAGGCCCTCGCCGAACTCGCCGCCGGTGCGGCGGTCGCCGACCTGAACGACTACCCGGTCGCCGAGTACAACACCCGCACCGGCCGCGGCAAGGGCACCTTCCAGGTGACGGGCGGTCAGTTCCAGACCAGCCCGTACGGGATCACCGTGCGCAAGGACCGGGCCGCCCTGCGCGACGTGCTGGCCAAGGTCCTGGACCAGCTGATCCGCAACGGCGAGTACGACAAGGTGCTGGCGAAGTGGAACGTCCAGGGCGGCGCGGTCACCAGCGCCGTGGTCAACGGGGGACGCTGAATCTCAGGACGCGGTCGTCCCCGGCCTGGGGGTGGCCGCGTCCGTCGGTGTTGCTGGTGGTCACCAGCAGCGTGCCGTCCCGGTCGGCCAGCACCGTCCGCAGCCGGCCGTACTGCCCGGTCAGATGGGCGGTCGGCGCGCCGCCGTCCAGCGGGACCTGCCACAGCCGGGCGCCGCGCAGGGCCGCCATCCAGATCGCGCCGTCGGCGTAGGCGATCCCGGACGGCGACGCCTCGGCGGTGGTCCACTGGGCGTACGGGTCGGTGAACCCCGGCCGCCCGGCCTTGCCCTCGACGGTGGGCCAGCCGTAGTTGCCGCCCGGCTCGATCAGGTTGAGCTCGTCCCAGGTGTTCTGCCCGAACTCGGCTGCCCACAGCCGCCCTTGGCCGTCCCAGGCCAGTCCCTGCACATTGCGGTGACCGAGACTGAACACCACCGAGCCGGGGAACGGGTTGCCCGGCGCGGGCGCACCCTCCGGGGTCATCCGCAGGATCTTGCCGCCGAGCGAGGCCCGGTCCTGGGCCAGCGCGGTGCGGCCCGACTCGCCGGTGCCCGCGTACAGCAGGCCGTCCGGGCCGAACGCGATCCGGCCGCCGTCGTGGTTGCTACCCTTCGGGATACCGGTCAACACCGGTTGCGGGTCGGCGAGTTGTCCGTCCTGGTAGCGCAGCCGGACGATCCGGTTGTCCTGCTCGGCGGTGAAGTACACATAGAGCAGCCGGTCCGTGGCGAACCCCGGTGAGAGCGCCAGCCCGAGCAGCCCGCCCTCGCCGCCGGGCCGTACCCCGGGGACGGCGCCGAGATCCACTTGCGGCCCGCCCGCGAGCGGGACCCGGGTGATCCGCCCCTCGTCCCGCGAGCCCACCAGCAGGTCGCCGTCCGGGAGCTCGGCCATGCCCCAGGGCGTGTCCAGTCCCCCGGCCACGGTGCCGACCGCCGGGCTGCTGGTGGCCGGGCCCGCCGCCGGGCGGCCGCCGACCCCGCAGGCGGTCAGCAGCAGGGCTGCCAGCAGAACGGCGACGGGTGCGGCTCTCACGGCGACCTCCGGTGGCGTCTTCCCTTCCAGCACACCACATCCTCAGGCGCACCACACCGGGCGCTACTTCGGGACGGCGGCCAGCCCGGTGCAGCCGCGCAGCCCGTCCCGGCGCTTCAGCGCGGCGGTCGCGGCGGCGCCGGTCTCCGGGGCGGGGACGCCCTGGGAGTTGACCTGGGCCGGGGTGAAGACCTCGCCGGTGACCTTGCCCTCGCCGGTCAGGGTGAGGGTGGTGACACCGGTCTCGTTGGAGTTGGCGTAGCTGGAGGTGCCGTACCAGAGGAAGTTGCCGAATCCGTAGGCGACATAGGTGTCACCGAGCATGCCCGCACCGAGCATGGTGTGGGCGTGGGTGCCGACCACCGCCGAGGCACCGGCGCCTGCGAGCCGCTTGGCCAGGGTGGTCTGCGCGCCGGTCGGACAGGCCACGCCCTCCTCGCCCCAGTGCAGGTAGACGATCACCACCGGGGCCTGGGTCCTGGCCTTTTGCACCGCCTTGACCAGCGCGTCCGCCTCAAGTGCCGAGGCGATGCCGGGCTTGTCGGCACCGGCCCGCCACTTCTGGTTGGTCAGGTCGACCACCTGGCTCGCCCCGAGCACCGCGACCTTGACCCCCTTCACATCCGCCACGTGGGCCGCGAACGCCTCCTCGGCGTTCTTGCCGAAGCCCACCACGGGTATCGGCGAACTCGCCTTCGCCGCCAGGGTGTCGGCCAGGCCGGACGGGCCGAAGTCGACGGCGTGGTTGTTGGCCATCGAGACGATGTCCACGCCGGAGTCCTGGAGCACCTTGAGCGAACTGGCCGGCGTCCTGAAGGTGTACGTCTTCGGCTCCGGCGCACCCCGCTCGGTGATCGCGGTCTCCAGGTTGAGCACCGAGAGGTCGGCGGCCGCCAGCGTCTTGGAGATCGGTCCGAGCGCCTGCTCGGGTGCCTTGACGTTGAGCCGGGCCTCGGTCCGGCCCTCGAAGTGCACATCGCCCGCGAAGGCGATCGTGATGGTCGCCGCCGGGTTGCCGGCCGCCGGCTGCGACGGTGCGGCCGAACCGCCCGTCGCCGCCGGGGATCCGGACCTGCCGCCGTCCACGTGGTCCGCGGCTCTGGAGGGCGGTTCGCCGCCGCACGAGACGAGGCAGGACAGGCTGACCAGCAGTACGGCAGCGGACGCAGCGCGGCGCATTGGAATTCCCCCGAAGTCGATGTGGCAGAGAGACTACCGACACGCCCCCACAGGTTCTCCATGCCCCCTCCACAGATGCGGAGGGAAGGACTCCGGATCCACTCTCACCTTCACATCGGCAGCGAGCGCAGCCGCACCGCACCGGCCGGCCACTCCACCCCCTCGTGCAGCGGCGTCCACATCGTGCACAGCGGCATCACCACGGCCCCGCCGGGCTGCTCGACCTCGACCTCGCCCGCCACCGGCTGCCAGCCGAGCCGCCGGTACACCGGGGCGATCTGCGGCCGGCAGAACAGCAGCCCGTACGGCGGCCCCGCCGTCCTGGCGTGCTCGATGGCCGCCCCCACCACCGCCCGGGCCAGCCCGCGCCCGCGCAGGTCGGCGGCGACCGCCACCCCGCCGACGCCCATCACCTCCGTCTCCAGCTCGCCGATGGCTATCGGCAGCCGCAGCAGGCCGGTGTGCGCGACCAGGCGCCCGTCCAGCCGGATGCCGAAGTGCTCCTCCTTGTGCAGCCAGCTCAGTCCGAGGTGGGCGACGCCGAACGCGTCCGTGGTGTCGCCGAGGATCTCGGCCTTGTCGTCCTCCGTGTACCGAGCGAGCCGGACCGGGGCGAGCGGGAGCTGATGATCAGTCATCCCGACATGATCCCCTTCACCGTCGCAGCCCGACAACGGGGGCGGTGGTGCCCCGGGTAGGGTGATCGGATGTCCCTGCTCAGCCTGCACGACAAGGGCGTTCTGGCCGCCCGCCTCGGGCGTGACCCGGCGCTCCATCAGATGGAACTCGGCGATCTCGACGACCTGTTGTGGCCGCACACCACCTGGTACACGCTCAGCGACGACGGCCCGGTGGCCCTGCTGTACAACGTCGGTGAGCCGCCCACCCTGCTCGGGCTCGTCCGCCCCGAACAGGCCGCCGAATCGCGGGAACTCGCGAACGCCCTGCTGCCCGTGCTGCCGCGCCGCTTCCTCGCCCACCTGTCGGCGGACTCGCTCCAAGTCCTGTCCGCCGCCTACGCGGTGAAGAGTCACGGCACCCTGCGGCGGATGGTGCTCACCGACCCCACCCTGGCCGACCGGCACCCGGTCGGCGACTGGCGGCCCCGCCCGCTGAGCCGGGCCGACCTGCCGGAGCTGACCGCCCTGTTCGCGGCGAGCTACCCGGGCAACTGGTTCGACCACCGGATGCTCGACACCGGCCACTACCTCGGGGCCCGGGACGACTCCGGCAGCCTGGTCGCGGTCGCCGGCGTACACGTCCACTCCCCCGCTCACCGGGTGGCCGCCCTCGGCAACGTGACCACCCATCCGGCCGTCCGGGGACGCGGGGCGGCCGCCGCCTGCGTCGCCGAGCTCTGCCGCCTGCTGGCCGGCACCGTCGACCACATCGGGCTCAACGTCCGCGCCGACAACACCGCGGCCGTCCGGCTCTACGAGCGCCTCGGATTCACCTCGGTGCTGGAGTTCGAGGAAGCTGTCCTCACCGCCCTCTGAGACCCGGCGGGCGGGCCGGCGTCAGAGCCGCACGGGAGCCGCAGGCGCGGATACCGGCGCGGGCCGCATCTCGGGGGCGGCTCCGGACACCTCCACCACCGGAGCCTCACGCCCCGACCCCTCCGGCGGCGCCGGGAAGCGCTCGGTCAGCCCCCGGAGCAGGCGCGCGTATGCTTCGCGTTGGGGCGTCCGGGGCTCGACCCGCCCTTTCTCCCAGGTCCAAATGGTCTCGCGTTTCACCTGCAGGGCGTCCGCGATCTGCTGCTGGGTCAACCGGGCGGCTCTGCGCAGGCGGGCCCGCTCCGCAGGGGGAGGCAGCTCCTCCGCTTTCGCGAGCAGCGCGTCCACTGCTTGGAACAACGACCCCGGTTCCGTCATTACGCCACCTCTGCGCAGTACCCTAGCCTCGATGTCACTACGGATCTAACACCCACACCGGTGCTGCCGGTGGAGTCCTTTCGGCCATTAGGCGCAATACCGTGGTCCACGTCACGTAATTCGATCCGTAACGGATCGACCTGCCCCGCGATGAACGGGGAGGTGTTGTCGCGCGGGAACGAGTTCCCGTACCGCGTTGTCCCACTCCCCCTTGTGAGAGGCTCCTCGTGTCGCTCAGCTCGACCAGCAGGGTTTCCGTCGCCGAGAAGAAGCGTCCCGCCAAGCGGGCGGCGGCCAAGGCCGCGGTGGCCGCTCCGCAGTCCACACCGTCCTCGGAGGACGGCGGCGACTGGGAGGACGACAAGGAGCAGGCCGCCGCCGAGCCCGAGGAGCAGGAGGGCGGGGTCTTCGTCCTGTCCGACCGGGACGACGACGACGCGCCCGCTCAGCAGGTGGCCACGGCCGGTGCCACCGCCGACCCGGTCAAGGACTACCTGAAGCAGATCGGCAAGGTCCCGCTGCTCAACGCCGAGCAGGAGGTCGAGCTCGCCAAGCGGATCGAGGCCGGCCTGTTCGCCGAGGACCGGCTCGAGGTCGACGACACCCTGACCCCGCAGTTCCGCCGCGAGCTGGAGCTCCTCGCCGAGGACGGCCGCCGGGCCAAGAACCACCTGCTGGAGGCCAACCTCCGCCTGGTGGTCTCACTGGCCAAGCGCTACACCGGCCGCGGCATGCTCTTCCTGGACCTGATCCAGGAGGGCAACGTCGGCCTGATCCGTGCGGTCGAGAAGTTCGACTACACCAAGGGCTTCAAGTTCTCCACGTACGCCACCTGGTGGATCCGGCAGGCGATCACCCGGGCGATGGCCGACCAGGCCCGCACCATCCGGATCCCGGTGCACATGGTCGAGGTCATCAAYAAGCTGGCCCGGGTCCAGCGCCAGATGCTCCAGGACCTGGGCCGCGAGCCCACCCCGGAGGAGCTGGGCAGAGAGCTGGACATGACCCCCGAGAAGGTGGTCGAGGTCCAGAAGTACGGCCGCGAGCCGATCTCCCTGCACACCCCCCTCGGCGACGAGGGCGACAGCGAGTTCGGTGACCTGATCGAGGACTCCGAGGCGGTCGTCCCGGCCGACGCGGTCTCCTTCACCCTGCTCCAGGAGCAGCTGCACTCCGTCCTCGACACCCTGGCCGAGCGCGAGGCGGGCGTGGTCTCGATGCGCTTCGGCCTCACGGACGGTCAGCCGAAGACCCTGGACGAGATCGGCAAGGTCTACGGCGTGACCCGCGAGCGGATCCGCCAGATCGAGTCCAAGACCATGTCGAAGCTCCGCCACCCGTCCCGCTCGCAGGTCCTGCGCGACTACCTCGACTAGACACCCTCCTGGGCCTGGGCCCGGGCCAGCAGCGCCTCGCTGCGGGCCAGGTCCAGCAGGTGGCCGATGCCGCGCTGGAGGTCGGCGGCCTGTTCGGCGAGCGGGACGGCGCCGGCCGGGTCGCCCTGGTGCAGCCGGGCGGTGGCGATCACCAGCAGGGCGCGGGCCTCCAGCGGGCGGTAGCCGCCGGTGTGGCAGAGCTCGACCACCCGTTCGGCGAGCCGGACGGCCTCGGCCGGGCGGTGCTCCAGCAGTTCGACCTCGGCCAGTCCGAGGGTCGCCCGCAGTTCCGGGTGC
Organism: Kitasatospora sp. P5_F3; assembly: GCF_054049135.1. Taxonomy (NCBI): domain Bacteria; kingdom Bacillati; phylum Actinomycetota; class Actinomycetes; order Kitasatosporales; family Streptomycetaceae; genus Kitasatospora; species Kitasatospora sp. P5_F3. Next base: position 101,963 of record NZ_JBFUMY010000011.1, read on the forward strand.
CGTACGCCGCTGGTCACCGCCAGCCGCAGGGCGCGCCGCAGGTACAGGGCGGCGGGGCGGCTGTGGCCCATCGCCAGCCGGTACCCGCCGAGGGCGAGCAGCGCGCCGCACTCCGCGAACGGGTCCCCCGTCCGCAGCACCAGTGCGAGCGCCGTACGGGCGTCCTGCAGCGCCTCCTCGGGGCGGCCGGCGGAGAGCGCCACCGCCGACCGTTCGACCAGTGCGGCGGCCTCGCCGTCCAGGTGACCCAGGTCACGGTCGATCAGCTGCGCCGTGCTCAGGTCGCGGCTCGCGGCGTCGAGATCACCCCGGCGGTGCCGGAGTACGCCGAGGTTGATCAGCGCGGCCGCCTCGCCGCGCCGGGCCCCGGCGGACCGGTGGATCTCCAGGGCCTCCGCCAGATGGGCCTCGGCCTCGGTCAGCCGGCCCGCCATCAGGTAGTCGGCGCCCAGGTTGTTGTGGTTGATCGCCATGCCGGTCCGCCGGCCGAGCTGCTGGTAGACCGCCAGCGCCGCCGACATGTACTCCACCGCCTGGTCGGCCCGGCCGAGGATCGAACAGGCCACCCCGATCCGCTCCAGCGCTGCGGCCCGGAAGCGGTGCAGCTCGGCCGGACCGTCGGTGATCCGCTCGGCCACCCGGACGATCCAGCGGTTGTAGCCGACCGCGCGCCAGTAGTCGCCGGTGCAGTGGTGGGCCATCGCCAGGCTGGTGAGCGAGGCCATCACGGCGGCCCGGTCGTCCCGGGCCAGCGCGGCGGCCAACGCGGTACGGGCCACCGGCAGCCAGTGCGGGTTGCCGCGCCGGGCGGTGTAGTGCGGGCGCAGCGCGTCGGAGAGCAGCCAGGCCATCTCGGGTGCGCCCTGCGCCACCGCCGCGCTCTGGGCCAGCACCAGGGCGGCCTCGTGCCGGGCGATCCAGGCGGCGGCCGCCCGCGGATCGGCGAACGGTTCGCCGGGCAGCCGCAGCGCCCCCGGGATCGGCAGCCGGACGAACTGCGGGAACAGCGTCCGGGCGGCCGAGTCCGCCCGGTGCAGGTACAGCGTGTACAGCCGTCGGGAGGCCGCCAGCCGCTCGGCCTCCGGGTCGCACTCCAGGCCCAGCAGCTGGGCGTAGCGGCGGAGCAGGTCGTGCACCGTGTACCGGTCGGCGGCCAGCTGGGTGATCAGGTGCGCGTCCAGCAGCCGGCGCAGCAGCGGGGCGGTCCGCTCGGGGGTGGAGCCGGTCAGTGCGGCCGCTCCCCGGGAGCCGAACTCGGGGACCGGCAGCAGGCCGAGGCGGCGGAACAGCAGTTGCTGATCGGGGGTCAGCGCCTGGTACGAGTAGTCGAAGGCGGTCCGGATCCCGGCCTGCTCGTCGCCCAGCACCTCCAGCTCGGCCAGTGAGCAGGTGCCGGACAGGGCGAGGGCCCGGTCGGCCAGCGTCGGGTAGTCCGTCCCGGCCAGCCCGGCGGTGGCGATCCGGATCGCCAGCGGCAGCTGGCCGCAGGTGCGGGCGATCTCGGCGGCGGCCTCCGGTTCGTCGGCGACCCGGTCGGAGCCGACCAGCCGGGCGATCAGCGCGACCGCCTGATCGGGTGTCAGCAGGCCGAGCCGCAGGTCCCTGGCACCGTCCCGGGCGATCAGGCCGGTGAGCCGCTCCCTGGAGGTGACCAGCACGCAGCTCAGCGGCCCCGCGGGCAGCAGCGGGCGGACCTGCTGGGCGGTGCGGGCGTTGTCGAGCAGCAGCAGGACCCGGCGCTCGGCCAGCACCGAGCGGTAGAGCCCTGCGGCCTGCTGCTCGTCGGCGGGGATCTGCTCGGGCCGGACGCCCAGCGCGCCGAGCAGTTGGGCCAGGGCCTGGCCCGGTGTCATCGGTTCACCGGGGCCGTGGCCGCGCAGGTCGAGGTGGAGCTGGCCGTCCGGAAAGTGACCCCGGGCCTGCTGGGCCCACCAGGTGGTGAGCGCGGTCTTGCCGACGCCCGCCATGCCGGAGACCAGCACCAGCGCGGGCAGGCCGTCCGGGACCAGCGCGTCCAGCTCCGCGAGCTCTGCCCGACGGCCCGTCAGCTCCCGTACCACGGGCGGGAGTTGGCGCGGTATCACGGCGGGCGGCGGGCTCGGCCTGAGCGCGGTCCGGTCACCGGCGAGCAGTCGGCGGTGGGCGTCGGCGAGGGCCGCGCCGGGGTCGGAGCCGAGCTCCTCGCGCAGCCGGGTGCGGGTGCGCTCGTACAGCTCCAGGGCCTCGGCGGTCCGGCCGCCCTGCCGGAGCGCCAGCAGCAGGAGCGTCACCAGCGGTTCGGCCAGCGGGTGTTCGGCCACCAGCGGGGAGAGCTCGGCGGCCACCAGGCCGTGCCGGTCCAGCCGTAGTTCGGTGCGGTAGCGGCTGGTCTGGACCTCCAGGTACTCCCTGGTCAGGGTCTCCCGCATCCGGTCCGCCCAGGCGCCGGGTACGCCCGCCAGCGGGCTGGCCCACAACCGGGCCGCCACGCCCAGGAGTTCGGCCGAGCGCGGCCGGTCGCCGTCCCGCTCGGCCCGCTGGGCGTCGGCGGCCAGCCTGCGCATCCGGTGCACGTCGATCTGCTCGGGCTCGGCGGTCAGGGTGTAACCCGCGCCGTCCCGCAGCAGTTGGAGGCCCGGCCAGGGCTCGAGCACCCGGCGCAGCCGGGCCAGGTACGCGTAGAGGGTGCTCCTGGCGGTGGGCGGCGGCTGCTCGTCCCAGACCCGGTCGATCAGTTGGTCCAATCCCACCTGGCGGCCCGGTGTCATCGCGAGCACGGCGAGCACGGCGCTCTGCTTCGCCGTCCCGGCCGGGACGAAACCGGCCGGGGCGAAACCGTCCGGGGCGAACCCGTCCGCTGCCGTTATCCCGACCCGGCCGAGCAGTCTGACCAGCACGTGCACCCCGTTCGTCGTCCCCTGCGGTCCCTCGCGGCCGAAGGTGGTTCTGCCGGTGGGCCGTCCGCCGGGCCGGTCCCGCCCGCCGGAGTGTCCACCTGATCCGGGCCGTCCGGCGGGGTGTGCCGTCGGCCCGTGCAAGATTCTTGCAATCGGGCTGGGCGAGACTGTTCCCGGCCCCGGAGTTCCGGGGTCCGGCGGCCCGCAGGGGCCGGTTGGGCGCGCGCGGGGGCGTGCTGCAGCCGGTGGTCCTGTCGGGCCGGCGAGTGGTGCGGGCAGGTGGTTCGCTGACCTACGGAGACCCCGTGGGGACAGGTGCCCACCGGAGGCGGGCTCCATACACCCGCGCCGGTGTCCTGTCGCTGTTCCTCGGAGTTCCCGTACCCGCGGTCCCGGTAGTGCTCACCGGCGACCGCGGAGCGGACCACCTCGCCCCGCCGAGGTCCGGTCGGGGCGCGCGGGCCCCCCGCCCGGCGGCTGATCCGCCGTCACAACATCCGTCGCATGCACACCCTCGGCCAACGGTCCAGGCCGTGGGCCGTCTCGCCGGCCCGGACCGCCCGCAGGCCGGGCCCGATCTCCTCGGCCGCCATCACCTCGAAGCCGCAGCGCACGTAGTACGGCGCGTTCCAAGGGACTTGGGCGAAGGTGGTGAGCGTCAGCGCGGGTACGCCATCCGCCCTCGCCTGCTCCGCCAACCGCTCCAGCAGCGCCCGGCCGATCCCGAGCCGTGCACTGTCCGGGTGCACCGACACCTGCTCGACGTGCAGACACCCGTCCACCGGCTCGGCCACCAGGTAGGCCACCGGCGCATCCGCCTCGTCCGCGGCCACCCACGCCAGACCGGCCGCCTGATACCGCGCCAGCTCCTCGAGCGACGGCGGTGCGTCCTCGGCGATCTCCGCCATGCCGACCTCCCGGAAACACCGGCCGGCAGCCACCTCGATGCCCTGCAGGACGGGAAGGTCGGCCGCCCGTACGGCCCGAATGCGCATGACCGCATTCTCCCCGTCAGCAAGGCTGTCGCCGACCGGTTTTCGCCCGGGCGCGGGCGGGCTCAGCCGGTGGCGGCGCCGAACCACTTCGGCAGGTGCTCGAGCAGCTCCTGCTGGTCCGCCCCGGCCCACGCCACGTGGCCGTCCGGCCGCAACAGCACGGCGGGCACGTCCAGTTCCCCGCCGGCGTCGACGACGTGGTCGACCCGGTCCGCCCAGCCCGCCACCGAGAGCTCGCCGGTCCGGTCGAGCAGCAGCCCGCGGCCGCCGTGCATCAGCTCGTAGAGGCGGCCCTGCTTCAGCTGCAGGTCCCGCATCCGCCGGCCGAGCAGCTCGTGGCCCTCGCCGAAGTCGTAGCCGACCCCGACCGCGGTGATCATCTCGGTCACGTACCGGTTGACCTCCTCGAAGTCCATCAGCTTCGAGAACAGCTCCCGCAGCGCGGTCGGACCCGGCTCGGTCCCCAGCAGCGTGATCTGCGCACGGGTGTTGGCCAGTACGGCGGCGCCCACCGGGTGCCGTTCGGCCTGGTAGCTGTCCAACAGCCCTTCCGGCGCCCAGCCGTTGACCGCGGCGGCCAGCTTCCAGCCGAGGTTGAACGCGTCCTGCACACCGAGGTTGAGCCCCTGCCCGCCGGTCGGCGGGTGGATGTGCGCGGCGTCGCCGGCCAGCAGCACCCGGCCGACCCGGTAGCGCTCGGCCTGCCGGGTGGCGTCACCGAACCGGGACAGCCAGCGCGGCGAGTGCACACCGAAGTCGGTGCCCGCGGTGGCTCGCAGCTGCTGCTTGAAATCCTCCAGGGTCGGCTCGGCCGCCCGGTCCTCGGCCACGCCGTCGGCGGGCACCACGATGCGGTACGCCCCGTCCCCGGTGGCACCGACGCCGAACCGCAGTTGGGTCTTGCGGACCTCCTCGACGACGGCGGTGATCGTCGCCTGATCCGCCGTCAACTCCATGTCACCCAGCAGCGTCTCCACCTTGGCGGGCTCGCCGGGGAAGCCGACGCCGAGCAGCTTGCGCACCGCGCTGCGGCCGCCGTCGCACCCCGCGAGGTAGCGCGAGCGCAGCTGCGTACCGTCCGCCAGCTCGACCGTCACCCCGTCCTCGTCCTGGCTCAGGCCGACCACCTCGCAGCCGCGTCGGATCTCCACGCCGACCTCGAGCGCGTGCTCGTTGAGCAGCCGCTCGGTGACCGGCTGCGGGGTGGCGAGACCGTACGGGTGCGCCGTGTCCAGGCTCTCCGGCCACGGCTTCATGATGCCGCCGAAGAGACCGCCGACCTGGAACTTCTCACTGACCGCGAGGAACCGCTCCAGCAGACCGCGCTGGTCCATCATCTCGACGCTGCGCGCATGCAGGCCCTGCCCGCGGGACTGCATGGTCGGCTCGGCCAGCTTCTCCAGCACCACCACCTGCACGCCGTGCAGCCGCAACTCGGCCGCCAGCATCAGCCCGGTCGGTCCTCCGCCGGCCACGATCACGTCGATCATCACAAACCGTTCCTAATCAGTGAGCAGGAGTGAGTCTTGGACCCACATCTTGGCACTGCGCGCATCCCGAACGGTTTTGGGTGCGCTGGTCGCCCGCGTTCTCGTTGTCCCCGTCCGGCGGCGTGCATCGTGTGCGCGATCCGTGGCGGGGTGGCGGGTTTCCTCGCGCCTTTGGCTGCCTGGTGCGGCCTGGACGGTCCGATGCCCGTGCGCATCGCTCTGGTGTGCACGGGGCGGTGCCGTCCGTCGCCGGACCCGGTGTCCGAGGGCGCGTCGCCCGATAGCGATGCTCGCGGCATCGTGTCGGGTGGTCTTACGTCGTGGCGTGGCAAGTGGCTTCTGCCAGTGCTGCGCGCCCCACACGCTGGTGTAGGCGGGATCGACCGCGACGATCGCCAGGCCGGCCTCGGTAGCCATCGAGACGAGCCGGGCGCGGAGTTTGCCGGTCGGCATGCCGGAGATCAGCTGGCGGAACCGCTTGCGTCGGCCGTGCTTCTCGCGGGTCTTCTCGGCGGTGAAGTCCAGATTCTCCAGGGCGATCGCTGCGACACCTCGCCGTGTGGCCCAGTGGAGGAGGCGGGTGATGGCGTGTCGGATCTCCGCGTCCCGATGCTGGGCGGTGCCGGTCAGGTCGTAGGAGAAGCGGCACGGGTTGCCGACGGGGTTGCCGTGGACGTCCAACTGCCAGGCGGCGAAGTGGTCCGCGTTGGTGTCCACGCCGACCATGCCCTGGGCGCGAGCCGTCGCCAGCGGCACGGTCTGTACGACGGGCCTGGTCCATGCCGCGTCGAGGTACCAGCGGCCGCGTGCAACGTCCAGGTGGATGCGGTAGGCGACCGCCCGGTTGCTCCCGATCCGGTCGGCCCACTCGGCGCCCCGGTGCGGGAACGACACCTTCGCCGCGAGAACGTACCGTCCGCTCCTGGCGTTGGCATACTCCGCGAGCGGGGCGGGCAGCCTGATGCTCACCTCACCGTCGGGCGTGACCCGAATCGTCTCGTTGCCGAACCGTTTACCCGACTCCCCGTCAGCCGACAGGAACCACCGTGACACCTCCCAGCGTTCCCGCCACTGAGCTTCGGTCAGGTTCGCGGCAGCCAAGTTGTGGCGGCTGTTGAGCAACTTCCGTCCGCCGCGCACCACATGCACGATGCCGTTCTCACGGCCGGCGGCGACCTCAGCGCGCCGCTCCTCCAGTGCCGCGAGCCGACGGGACTTGACGAACCACTCGTGCCTGGAACGATAACCACCGGGCGCGCGCTTGGTGCCCTTCTCCCCGACCGGCAGCGACAGACGGTGCCGCAGCATCCGGATACCCGCATCCAAGGAGTCCAGGTGCGCGGCCTGGCCGCGACGCGACAGCGCCCACTGGTCGTGCGTGGCCTTGGTGACACTCCCCGCCCACCGCGACGACGACCCGACGGTCACGTCACGTTTGCGCGCGGCCCACCTCTCGTTGCCGTGGTCCAGGCCGTCCGCACAGCGCGCCTTCAGGTCCTCCGACGCCAGAGCCCCCATATGCGCGCCGACCAGCCGCAACAGCCTCTCATCCTCGGGAGTCAGATCCTTGAGCCGGTCACGGACCGTCACACCCGACGGGCCAAGACAAACGAACGGCACGTCGATCCGCCGCAGCTTCCTCCCCGCCCCAGTCACGTCATCCCCCTCCCAGCCAGTGCCACCACCCTCACACACACCACCGACAGCCGACCCATCCACCCAACAGGCCGTGATCGAAAACGCACTCGCGGGAACTCAGGTGCACCAAAACGCCCTCAATCCCCAGCAGTTCAGAACCCCCATGAATGTCTACAGACTCTTGCTCAGATGGACGATTCTGCAGCATGACCAGGGCCTTGCCACAAGCCCCCGGGGGCGCTATAAGTTGAGAGTGGCGGAGAGTGGATCAACCTCCCTGCCCGGCGTAGAGCGCGGCGAGCTCCACCCCCAGTCTGCCCAGCTCCCGCCGCGCCTCGGGCGGGTGCAGCACCTCCACCCGGGCTCCCAGTCCCGCCAGTTGGGCCGCCACCACCTCGGCTGACGGACCGTCGATCTCCAACTCGGCCCAGCCGTCCGGACCTTGACCGACCGTCCGGAGCCGGCCGCCGAACAGCCGGTGCAGCACGGCCGAGGCGTCGGGCGCCGCCCGCACCCGGACGGTGGCGGCGTGCAGCCGCTCCTCCATCCGGGCGGCCAGCTCGCGCCAGGTCACCGCCAGGTCGAAGCCGTCCGGCCGGGTGACCGGATCGCCGGTGGCCACGGCGGAGGTCACCCGGCTCAGCCGGAACGACCGCAGGCCGTCGGCCGTGTCCGCGACCAGGTAGCCGACCCCCGCCTTGGTGGCCAGGCCGAGCGGGTGGACGGTCCGCTCCCCCGCCGCCCGTCCGGGGGTCGCGTAGCCGAGCCGGACCTGTACTCCCTCCACCACCGCCCGCTGGAGCGCGTCCAGGTGCGGTTCGGCCGCCGTGCTGGTGGCCCGCGACCAGTCGGTGGGGTCGGTGAACCCGGCCCGCGCGGCGGCCTCGGCTGCCGGTCGCAGCGGCGCGGGCAGGGCCCGAACCAGCTTGCGCAGGACGGCTCTTGCCTCCGGCGAGGTGGCGGCGGGGCCGGTGGTCAGGAACAGCGAGCGGGTCTCGTCGGCGGTCAGGCCGGTCAGATTGGTCCGGGCGCCGCCGACCAGCGACCAGCCGCCGTTCCGGCCGCGCTGCGAGAGCACCGGGATACCGGCCGTCCCCAGCGCCTCCAGGTCCCGCCGGGCGGTGCGCTCCGACACCTCCAGCTCGGCGGCGACCTGAGCGACCGTCACCTGCCCGCGCTCCTGGAGGAACAGCAGGGCGGCGACCAGGCGATCGGCTCTCATGAATCCTCCGGTAATTGTGGCCAGAAGGTGGCCACTTTAACGCCCAGAGTGGAGTCATCGCCGCGAACGAGCGCGGCGCACCGAACAGTTGGAGCTGACCATGATCGTGGTGACCGGAGCGACCGGAAACGTCGGACGTCCACTGGTGCAGGCACTGGCCGAGGCCGGTGCGCAGGTGACCGCCGTCTCCCGCACCGCCGTCTCCCGCACCGCGGCCGAACTGCCGCCGGGCGTACGGCACCGGGTGGCCGACCTGGCTGATCCCGGGAGCCTGCGGGCCGCCCTCACCGGCGCCGAAGCGCTCTTCCTGCTGATCGCGGGTTCCGGCTTGGAGCTCGACCCGGACGCGCTGCTCGGCGCGGCGAAGGCGGCCGGGGTCCGCCGGGTGGTGCTGCAGTCCTCCCAGATCGTCGGCACCCGGCCGGACTTCCCCTCGCACGCCGGGCTGCGCGCCTTCGAGGAGACCGTCCGGCAGTCCGGGCTGGACTGGACGGTGCTGCGGCCCGGCGGCTTCGCCTCGAACGCCTACCTGTGGGCCGAACCGGTCCGGGCGCACCGCACGGTGGCGGCACCGTTCGGCGACGTGGGCCTGCCCGTGGTCGACCCGGCCGACATCGCCGCGATGGCGGCCGCTGCACTGCTCGGCGACGGCGGCGGTCACGCCGGGCAGACGTACGAACTCACCGGCCCCGCAACGGTTTCACCGCGCGAGCAGGCCGAGGCGATCGGCGCCGCACTCGGCGAGCCGGTCCGCTTCCTGCCGCAGAGCCCCGCCGAGGCCCGGGCCCAGCTGCTGCACTTCATGCCCGAGCCGGTGGTGGACGGCACCCTCGAGATCCTGGGCCGCCCCTCCGCCGCCGAGCAGCGGGTCAGCCCGGACATCGAGCGGGTCCTCGGTCGGGTCGCCCGCCCGTTCGCCGACTGGGCCGAGCGCAACGCCGCAGCCTTCCGCTGAGCCACCGTCACCGCCTCACCCCCGCCGCCCAAGTGGTCGGCTCCGGAAGATCGCACGGAACCCCCTTGCGCAATGGTCAAGAATCATTGACCATTGGGCGCATGCCTGCCGACGATCTTCCCGAGACGTTCCACGTCACCACTGACGAGCAGCTACGCGCCGTCTCCAACCTCACCCGCCACCGGATCATGGCCGTGCTCCGCTTCGAGCCCGCGACGATCACCCAGATCGCCGAGCGGGTGGGCCTCGCGAAGGGCAGTTCCAGCTACCACGTACGGCTGTTGGAGCGGGCCGGCCTGGTGACGGTGGTACGAACGCGGAAGGTCCGGGGGGTCACCGAGCGGTACTACGCCATGGCCGCCCGGTCGATCGTGCTGCCGGACCCGGGCGAGGGCGGCCCGGACATGCTGATGCGGCACGCGGTGGCCGACCTGGAGGCAGCGCCGGCGGACAGCGAGCGGCACGTACGGATGGCGCATCTGCGGCTCACCGACGAGCAGTTCGCGCAGCTGGGGGCGCGGCTGGAGGCACTCGCGGACGAGTACCGGGAGCTGTCCGATCCTTCACTCCCGGACGCCTCGCTCGTCTTCGCACTGTTCCACCCGGCGCCGCGCCGGCAGGCCGAAGGAGACTCCAAGTGACCTCAGAGACAAGGAAGTTGCCGACCGGGTTCGGACGGCTGTGGACCGCACAGACGGTCTCCTCGCTCGGTGACGGGGTGACACATGCCGCCCTGCCGCTGCTCGCGCTGACACTGACGCGGGATCCGATGGCGCTCGCCGTCGTCACGGCCGCCGGTACGCTGCCGTGGCTGCTCTTCGGGGTGCTCGGCGGTGCACTGGTGGACCGCTGGGACCGCCGACGCACGATGTGGGTCACGGACGCGGCACGTGCGGCGCTGCTCGCGATACCGGCTGCCGCCGCCGCGCTCGACGTGCTGAGCATTCCGCTGCTCGCCGCCCTCGCCTTCCTGCTCGGCCTCGGCGGACTCTTCTTCGACACCGCCGCCACGGCCTATCTGCCGGATCTGCTCGGCCGCGACCCCGCGCTCCTGGAGCGGGCCAACTCCCGCCTGCGCGGTGCTCAGACCGCCGCGTCCGGCTTCGCGGGGCCGCCTGCGGGCAGTGCCCTGCTCGTGCTCGGGCGGGCGGTTCCGCTGCTCGCCGACGCGGTGTCGTTCGCGCTCTCGGCACTGCTCGTACGGTCGCTGCCCGCCGCACCCCGGCCCGTACCGCAGGCCCGTGAGTCGCTGCTGCGGCAGGCGCGGGCCGGCGCCTCGTACGTCTTCCGGGATCAGTTGCTGCTCGGGCTCGCGCTGCGTCCGGCGGTCGGGAACATCGCCTTCCTCGCCGTGGAGACCGTACTCGCCCTCTTCGCGCACGACCGGCTCGGCGTCGGCACCTTCGGCTTCGGCCTGCTCCTCACGGCGGAGGCCACCGGCGGTCTGCTCGGCGCGGGCATCGCCTCCTTCCTCGGCCGACGGCTCGGCACCGGCACCGCGCTGACCTGCACGGCCGCAGTCGAGGGACTCGCCATCCTGGGGCTTGCCGCTGCCCCGAACCCGTACGTCGCCGGCTTCGCGCTCGCCGTCTGCGGAGCGGGCATGGGCGCCACGATGGTGCTCGCCCCCTCCCTGCGGCAGACGATCGTCCCCGCCCACCTGATGGGCCGGGTCGCCTCCACCTCCCGCATGCTCGGCATGTGCGCCGCCCCGTTCGGCGCCTTCCTCGGCGGCTGGCTGGCCACCGCCTACGACGTACGCACCCCGCTCTACACCGCCGCCGGCCTCCTCCTGGCGATGACCGCCGTCACCGCGACCATGACCAGCAACCGCCGGGTCGAGGCGGCACTGCGCGACGCTGCCTCGACCGGCGGTCCAGGTCACCCGGAATCCGAGGATCTCGTTCGGGAGGGTGCACCCGCATCGTTGTGACGCTTCACTGAGCGACGTGCTGCGGCACCGCCTCGACGCTCCGCTCGGCCGGGGCGGCCTGCTCGCCCGGGCGGTCGAGGGCCCACGAGACGGCGGCGATCAGGAAGCCGATCACCGCCAGCACCGCACCGACCAGGGCCGGCGAGACCCAGCCGAGCCCGGCGCTGAGTGCGAGGCCGCCGAAGAACGCGCCCTGTGCGTTGGCCAGGTTGAACGCACCCTGGACGGTCGCCGAGGCCAGCGTCGGGGCCCGCCGGGCCTTCTGCAGCACCAGGGTCTGCACGGTCGGTACGGTCGCGAAGCCGAACAGCCCGATCAGCACCACCGTGATCGCGGCCGACCACTCCGTCCTGGCGGTGACCGAGAACGCCGCCAGCGCGAGCGCCATCAGCAGGAAGGCGGCGCAGATGGCCGGTCGCAGCGCGCGGTCGGCGGCGTACCCGCCGATCACGTTGCCGAGCGTCATCCCGACGCCGAACAGCGCGAGCACCACGGTCACCGAGCCCTCCGAGAAGCCGGCCACCTCGGTCAGGATCGGGGTGATGTAGCTGTAGCAGGCGAACAGCCCGGCGCAGCCGAACACCACCGTGCCGAGCGCGAGCCAGAGTTGGCCGCTGCGGAAGGTGGAGAGCTCACGGCGCAGCCCGGCACCGGGGTGGCTCGGCAGGGCGGGGACCAGCCGGGCGATGGCGAAGGTACCGAGCGCGCCGATCCCGACCACCACCAACATCGCGGCCCGCCAGCCGAGTTGCTGGCCGAGCAGGGTGGCGACCGGCACCCCGACGATGTTGGCCACCGTCAGGCCGGAGAACATCACCGAGACGGCCCGGGCCCGCAGGTGCGGGGCGACCAGTTCGGCGGCGGCCACCGCTCCGGCGCCGAAGAACGCGCCGTGCGGCAGGCCGGTGATCAGCCGGGCGGCCGCGAGCAAGGGGAAGGTGGGCGCCAGCGCGCAGAGCAGGTTGCCGACGGTGAAGAGTCCGGCGAGTCCGATCAGCACACCCTTGCGGGGCAGCCGGGCGCAGGCCCCGGTGAGCAGCGGGGCGCCGATCACCACCCCGATCGCGTACATCGAGATCAGCCAGCCGGCCTGCGGGATGGAGACGCCCAGGTCCCCGGCTATCTCAGGCAGCAGGCCCATCGCGGCGAACTCGGTGGTGCCGATGGCGAAGGCGGTGACGGCGAGGGCGACGAGCGCCAGCGGCATGAGGGTTCAACTCCAGGACAGGGGTGGGAGGCGGTCGCCGCTGACCGCCGTACGAGAGGGATCCTACCGAGCGTCAGTGAGCGTACGAATCCGGTGCAGTTCGCCCACGATGTCGCTCAGCGTGCCGCAGTCGGCCGGCGCGGTGGCGGCAACCGGGGTACCCGGCTTCAGGCCGTCGAGGGTGTCGGCCAGGGCGGCCAGTTCGGTGGTGATCCGGTGGGCGGTCGGGGCCGCCGGGGCCGGGCTGCCGTGGTCGAGGCGGACGGCGCAGGCGGTGGTGGCGTCGACGATCCGTTCGGCCCGGGCGGTGACGGGCAGCCAGTTCCGGTCGGCGTGCAGTTCGGCGGCGGCGGTCTCGGCGGCGGCCCTGGCCTCGGCCAGCGCCCGGTAGGCGGTCCGGCGCAGGGCGGCCCGTTCGGGGCCTTCGGGCGCGCCGGAGAGTACGTGGTCGAGGTAGTGGCGGGCGTGCCGCAGCGCGACCGCGAACCGGTGGCCGACGCTGGTGCGGGTCGACGCCAGCCGGGGCAGGTGACCGACCACCAGGACGATCGCGCAGGCCAGCGCGGTGTCGGCGAGCCTGGTGCCGGAGGCCCGGGTGTCACCGCCGAGCGAGACGAAGGCGAGCACCGTGACGGTGATCACGGCGGTCTGGGCGGCGAAGTGACGGCCCGCCAGCGGGATCAGCGCCCCGGCCAGCGTGGCGGCGGCCACCTCCGCCCCGCCGGTCGGCAGCGCGGCGAACAGCAGCACGCCGAGCGCGGTGCCGACGAAGCGGTTGACCACCCGGGAGAACAGCGGGCCGACGTCGGGCTTGACCAGGAACGCGGCGGTGACCGGCAGCCAGTACCAGTAGTCGGCGCTCAGCAGCAGCGCGGCGGCGGTGCTGACGGCGACACAGACCGCGACCCGCAGGCCGTTCTCCCGGCCGACCGGTCCGAGGGGGCGGGCGCCCGGGCGGCTGCGGACCGGCACGGCGGAGGAGTCGGCCGGGTCGGCTGGATCGGCTGGATCGGCGAACGCGAGCGTGGCGTCCAGCACGGCGCGGTCGAAGGCGCTGCGGGCTGCGGTGTCCGGGACCGGGGCGGGCAGCGCACCGGGCGCCGCACCCGCCCGGACGGCGGCGGCCAGCCGCCGCGGGCCCTCGGCGACCCGGGACGGCAGCGGGGCGCCCTCCCAGAGCAGCGCGACACTCGCCTCGCAGAGCGCGGCGGCCGCGGCGAACCGTCCCAGCAGCCGGTGCTGCTCGGACCCGGCGGAGCGCGGGTGCCGCCACAGCCGGAGCGCCTCGTCCGCCTGGTCGAGCGCTCCGGTCAGCCTGCGCCGGGCCGCCKCGGCGGCCGGGGTCCCGACGGCGKCCAGCGCGTCGGCGAGGGCGTCGAAGACGGCGGCCACCGCGTGCCGCTCACCGTCCGCACCGTCCGCGCCGGACGGGCTGACGGTCAGTCGGAGCAGCAGCGGCCAGAGCGCCCCGGCCAGGAAGCACAGCGCGGTCACCCACGGCGGCGACCCGAGCGGCATCCCGGCACCCACCGCCGTCAGCACCAGCAGTTGGACGGCGGCGGCCGCGCAGACCGGCCCCGCCACGCTGGCCGCCCCCGAGACCAGCCCGACCAGGGTGAGCAGCGGCAGCGCCCACCAGCCCGGCGCCAGGCCGCCGAAGAACCCGAGCGCACCGGCCAGGGCCGGTACGGCGATCCGGACGGTGGCCACCCGGCGGGTGCCGGGCCGGTCGTTGAGGGTGGCGAACATCGCGCCCAGGCCCGCCGCGATCGCCGCCGGCCGGTGCCCGGTGGCCAGGCCGAGGGCCAGCACCGGGCCCATCCCGAGCGCGCCCCTGAGCAGGGCGGGCCAGGGCACGGGGCCCCGCTGCCAGCGGAACGGATGGGTGAGCCAAGCCGGCGGCTGGGGCACGGTCCTCCTCGTACATAGGTCTGTGCCGCCAGCCTACGAGCGGCAGTTGTCGGTCCCGCTGCGTCGCCGTTACGGGAACGTGACCATCCGTCTGATCCCGGCCAGGTGCCAGAATGGCCAACCGGCGCGCTCTACCCGATCGCGTGCCGGGAGGAGAACGACCGTGTCGGACGCCCTGCTCGCCGCCCTGGACGTCGGCGGGACCAAGATCGCGGCAGCGCTGGTCTCCCCCGACGGCGCGGTACTGGCCAGGACCCGGCGGCCCACCCCGGCGGACCGGGACGGCGAGGCCGTGCTCGCGGCGGCCGCCGAGGCGCTCGCCGAACTGGCCGAATCCGCGCACTGGTCGCAGGTGGCCGCGCTCGGCATCGGCAGCGCGGGACCGGTGGACATCTCCCGAGGGACCGTCAGCCCGGTCAACATCCCCGGCTGGCGCGGGTTCCCGATCGTCGAACGGATCGCCGCGCACCCGGCCGTCAAAGGCCTGCCGGTGACGCTGGCCGGGGACGGCATCGCGATCGCGGCGGCCGAGCACCGGTACGGCGCGGCCCGGCCCTACCGGAACGCGCTCTGCCTGGTGGTGTCCACCGGCGTCGGCGGCGGACTGGTGCTGAACAACGAGCTGCACACCGGCACCACCGGCAACGCCGGGCACATCGGCCACATCTCGGTCGACTTCGACGGCGAGTCCTGCCCCTGCGGCAGCCGGGGCTGTCTGGAGCGCTACGCCAGCGGCACCGCGATCGCCCGGCACGCCCTGGCCACCGGCTGGCGTCCGCCCGCTGACGACGCGTCGGCCGTCGCGGTCGCCGCCTCGGCCCGGTCCGGCGACCCGCTCGCCCTCGCCGCCTTCGACCGCGCCGCCCGCGCCCTGGCCGCCGGCATCGCCGCCACCGCCACCCTGGTCGAGCTCGACGCCGTAGTGATCGGCGGCGGCGTAGCGGAGACCGGCGACCTGCTGTTCTCCCCCCTCCGCACCCACCTGACCACCTACGCCGCCCTCCCCTTCGCCGCCTCCCTCCACCTGCACCGGGCCCAACTCGGCACCGACGCAGGCCTGGTAGGCGCGGCAGCGGTGGCCGCAGCGCTCCTCGAGCCCTGAGACCGACCGGCTATGGCAAGGAGCAGCCGCACAGTGGTCTGGACGATCACCCCAGACGGCCTCGGCGCAACCAGGCTGCGCAGGGCGGACGGCCAAGCAGGACAGCGACAGAGACGGAGGCCGGCCCTCTGCCCGGGGCCGGCTCACCGGCAGTCCGGGGGCGCAGCGGGCAAGCCAGTCGAGCCGGGCCGGGATCGGACAGCACCACTGCAACCGTTGGACGGGCAAGACAAAGAAGCACCGCCCACGAACGGCCCAACAACGAAGAGGCCCGCGGCAACATGCCTACTGTGCTGATGTGCTTATCCGTCGAATTGTTTCAGTTGCCCCAGCAGCCCTGGCCGTGCTGGCGATGGCCGGCTGCGGTTCAGGTGGCGGCACGCCCGGCCCCACCCCGAGCAGCAAACCCGCAGCCACCGCGACGACGCCTCTGGCCAGCACCACTCCCACGGCATCCTCTCCCCCGGCCACGCCCACAGCCATGCGCAGCAGCACCGCCGCGAGCGTTCCAGCGGCGTCCGGTACTGCGGTCACCACCGAGCCCTCGCCCCCCAGCCGTACGGCCACCAGCAGTGGGGGCGGGAGCGGAGCATGCTCCATCACCACCAACGCGGGGAACTGCTACAAGGCCGGCGAGTACTGCCGCAAGAGCGACATCGACCGCTCCACCACCGATGCCCACGGCCAACCCATCACCTGTACCCGCGAAGGCGTCGACGGCTCACAACCCCACTGGCGCTGACCACACTCTCGGCCCGGCACGAGCGAGGCGAGAACGCACGGCAGCACCCGGACAGGAAGCTCCGACCCAGAACCGCGAGCACCGGCCTGACGACCCGTGACCTGTCCCAACGAGGTCTGTTGAGCCTCGGTCTGACCACGCCAGACTCTTGGCCCGGCTTCGGGTCGGTCCTGGAGGCGACTGCTGAGGTCACGAGGGTGTACGGCTTCGGGGATCCGGCGAGTTGCCGACGTCGAATCCTGGGCTGATGCGGCTAATCGGAACTGATGGGCATGGTGTTGAGCTGGGGATTGTGGGCTACCAGTTCCCCGACGCGGTTGATCCGCGGCAGCTTCGCAGCTGGCTGGTTGTTGAAGGGACTGCCTACTGCGCGCAGACGTTCAGCTCCATCGGACCGGCACTGGTCCAGGTGAGGGCGAAGGCCAACGGCTGCCGGACGGTGCCACCGAGGTCCGCTCCGCCGCGATCGACACCCAGCAGGGCCCGGTCCAGCGGGTCGCCGTGCCCGCCACCACGCCGACGACGTTCTGCGGGATCCAGTACCTGACCCGCGCCGCCTGGGGGGCGGACGAATCCAAGCGGTTCAAGAACGGGGCCGAGAACACACCGACCGCGTTCTACCCGCTGCAGTCGCTGACCGGCCACCACAGCGCCGGCAAGCTGGTCACCGCCTTCCACAACGCCGGCTACAACTCCGGCAACCTGGGCATCGCGCTGCTCGGCACCCTCACCGGCCAGCAGGCCACCGCGGCGGCCCGCCACTCGCTCACCGCGCTGCTCGCCGGGCTGTCGCTCTGGCACGACCTGGACCCCGAGGCGGACATCACCTATGTGAACCCAATCAACGGTGTCACCAAGGCGGTCGAGACCATCAGCGGCCACCGCGACTGGCTGGCCACCGACTGCCCCGGCACCCTGATGTACGACGCCCTTCCCGCACTTCGCTCCGAGGTCGCCCGGCTCGTCGGCGGGGCCCGCTGAGACACCCCGCCAACTCACCGGCCGGGCCGGTCCGGTGACGACGTGACACCGCTCCACGTCCCCGTACTGCAGGGCCACGGCCTCCGTCCGCTCGGCCGGATGGCCGAGGGCCGCCCGCATCCGTTGGCTGTGGGCAGCCCTCGACGGCGTCGCACCGGACCGCTGCCGCCCGGTCGTGAGATTCAACAACTCGCCGATCGCGCCCGGGCGGTAGTGCGGCAGCTCAGGCGAAGTCCTCCCGAACACGCGGAAGCCGCCCACCAGGCACGGCGCGCAGGTCGCAGCCTCAGAAACCACCGAACCCGAAATAGGTGCTGGAGGGTCCGTAATGGCGTCGCCGCCCGGCCTGGACCTGCTCCGGGGTGAGGTCTGTTCGGGCAATGCCGCCCCGGGGTCCATCGCCTCCTCCAGGGTCTGCAGACAGATCCGGAACATGCGGCCCGCACTCGATCACTCGAGCAGCGTGTACCCCCAAACCGGCGCCCCCGGGGCGCCGTTCATCGCAGCGACGCGCTGCCTGCGCTCCCCCGGCTCACGTCGGCGCCTCTCCTGCTCCCACCGTTCCTGCCGCTCGCGCTGCTCGCGCTCCCGACGCTCGCGTTCGGCGTGGATGTACGGCGTGAAATCGCCGGCCTGCTCGCGGAAGTCCCGGTACGCGGTCAGCACGCCGTGGCGCAGACGCACCATCGTGGCCTCGTGAGTGGCGCGCAACCGCCGGTTGCGCAGAGCGTGCCGAGCCTTCCAGAACGGGCGCACGGCACCCCGGACCCAGCGCAGATGGAGCTGCGCCGCGTCCCGCTGCTCGCCCACCCGCGCCATGGCTCGCCGAGTGTCTCGGTCGCGGCCTGCCAGCGCTGCGCGTCGACGGCGGACGCGTGGTGATGGCACGTCAACGGAGGGCACCCCACGCCCTTTCTGACGCATCAAGGTGTCGAAGCCGCGGCGCAGGTCGGCGACCGTGACCATCGGTCCGGGCTGGTGTTCCGTCATGTCGGCTTCCCCCCGACCGTGTGACGAATGTGGCAGTTCCGCTCATCGCCTCCTCATGATTCGCGCAAGACCCTTCCCGTGACGAACGATCTCTGACAGAGTCGTCCGCTATCCGGGACGGGGTCCACGGGGAATGCTCAAGTTCGTACTGCGAAGCCTGCGCGGGACTTGACGGTACCGGCCACCCCCGCCCCCAAGCACGTCGAGCTGCCGGCCGGCCCGCGACCCACGGCGGAGGTGGCCGCACGGCAGGGCACCCTCCCCTACCTGGGCCCGACCACCGAGGCGCCGCCCGCCGACCCGCGCCGCACGGAGGAATCATGAGCGCCCGTCAGACCGTCCTCCCGGCGGCCCCGGAGCAGCCGGACCCCAAGACGCCCCCGGCCCGCGCCGCCGCTCCCTGGGTCCGCACCCGGCTGCGCGCCATGCCTGCCGCCGCTCTGCTGACCGCCCTGCTCGCGCTGGTCACCGCCTTCCTCGCCGCTGCCCTCCCGCTGACCGGGGACCGGGGCGCCGACCGGGCGCTGCGCGGCTACCTGGCCGACGCCGGGCTCGACTCCACCGGCCTGCACGCCAGTGCGCGCAGCCAGACCGGGAACGAGATCGGCGGTCTCGACTCCGTCGCGAAGCTGCTCACCGAACGGATCGGCACCCGCTTGCCGCTCGACCCGGGCGGCCTGGTGTACGGCGCGGCCGGCGCGCGCTGGACGAACCTCGCCACCCCGGGGCTGGCCGCCCCGGACGGAGTCCCTCCGCAGCTCTCCCTGATGTACCTGCACGATGCCCCGGCCCACGTACGGCTGACGGAGGGTCAGTGGCCGACCGGCCGGCCGCAGGAGGGCGAGCCCTACCCCGTGGTGCTCTCCGAGGCAAGCGCCAGGACCCTGGGCGCCCGCCTCGGCCAGGTGCTGGACGAGGGCCCGGACCCGAAGAACCCCCGGCCGGCCCAACGGGTCAAGGTAGCCGGCCTCTTCACCGCCGATCCGAAGGACCCGTTCTGGATCGGCCACGGCTGCGCGCTGAATGCCTGCCAGCGGTTCACGCCGCTGCGGCCACCGGACCGGTACTGGCAGGCCGCCGCACTGGTCAGCCCCGAGTACGTCCGGACGGTGGCCGCCTGGGGGCAGGGCAGCCAGGACTTCTGGCGGCTGCCGGTCGACACCCGGGAACTGCGGGCCGACCGGCTCGCGGACACCTCCGCCGCGCTGGCCACCGTCACTTCCGGACCGGTCGCCGCCTCCCTGGCCACCGAGAGCCGACGCACCGACCTGCGGATGCAGTCCCAACTGCGCACCCTGATCGACCAGGCCCGGGACCGGCAGGCCGCCGCCACCACACTGACCTCGGTCGGCCCCGCCGGAGCCGCCGGCGTGGCCGCCGTAGTGCTCTGCCTGGCCGCCGCGCTGGCGGCCGACCGCCGGATCACCGAGCTGCGACTGCTCCGGGCACGCGGCGCCAGTACGGGCTGGCTGGCCCGTCGGCTGCTCGCCGAGGGCCTCCTCACCGTGCTGCCCGCCGCCGCGGTCGGCACCGCCACCGCCCTGCTGCTGTTCCCGACCTACCGTCACACCACCGCGCTGGTCGCAGCGGTGACGGTCACCCTGCTCGCCTGGCTGGCGTTCCCGGTCCGGGCAGTGCTCGCCCTGCGGCCGCCCCGGGCCGCCACCCGCCGCCGTCTGATGGCCGAACTCGTCGTCCTGGCCGCCACGGTGGCCGCCGTGACGCAGGCCCGCCGCCGGGGCGTGACCCCGGTCGGCGAGGGCATCGACCCACTGCTGGTGGCTGCCCCAGTGCTGCTCGCCCTGACCGGAGCGGTGCTGCTGTCCCGACTCCAGCCACTGCTGGTCGGACTGGCGGCCCGGTGGTCCGCCCGCCGCTCGGGCGCGGTGACCTTCCTCGGACTGACCCGCGCCGCCCGGGGCGGCCCCGGCGGACGGCCCTCGGTACTGCTGCTGCTCGCCCTGCTGCTCGCGGTCGGCTGCGCCGCCTTCGGCTCCACCGCGCTGGCAGGGGTGACCGCCGAGCGCGCCGCCTCCGCCCGCTACCGGGTCGGCGGGGACGCCGTCGTCCGGTCCACCGCGCCGGGCACCCTCCCGGCCGGCTTCGCCGAGGCCGCCGCCCTACTGCCCGGCGTCCGCGCATCCCTCCCGGTCCGCACGGACGACGACCTGACCCTCACCTCGGAGAACGGCGGCTGGTCCCAGGTCAACCTGGTGGCCGCCGACCCCGAGCCGTACGCCGAGGTGGCCCGGACCGCCGGGCGCGGCACCTTCGACCCGGCCCTGCTCGGGCCCGCCAAGAACGACATGGTGCCCGCACTGGTCAGCCCCGACCTGCCGCAGGGCAACTACCGCCTCTACCTGCCCACCGGAATGGTGCGGATCCACACCGTCGGCACCATCACCGCCAGCCCGGCGGCGTTCGGTACCGCCGTCTCGACCGTGCAGATCGCCTTCATGGACACCCTCGGCCCGCCCAACCTCTGGATGGCCACTGGCCCGGTGGACGAGTCCGCTCTGCGCGCGCTGGCCGAACGGAGCTTCCCCACCGTCGACGACCCCGACCAGCCCGAGGCCAAGGCACCCGGCTTCAGCCTCCACACCAGCACCGAGGCGGAACGCGAGCTCGGCGAGGAGCCGCTCCAGCAGGCCGCCGAGCGGACCTTCTGGGCCGCAGTCGCCACCACCGCTCTCTACGCGGTGCTCGCCGTACTGCTCACCCTGGTCCGGGCCGCACCCGAACGGGCCGCCCTGCTGGCCCGACTGCGCACCATGGGCCTGAGGCCCCGTCAGGGGATGGCCCTCGTCCTCGCCGAATCACTGCCGCCGGTGCTGCTCGCCACAGCCGGCGGGGCCGGAGTGACGGTGGTCGCGGTACTGCTGCTCGGCCCAGCCGTGGACATCTCCCCGCTGGTCGGCACCGCCGTCGAGCCCGGCCTGCGACTGCTCTCCGGCCCGATCACCACCCAAGCCCTCGGCCTGGCCGTACTGGCCGCCCTCGCGGTCCTGGCCGAAGCCGCCGTCACCGCCCGACGCCAGATCACCACCGAACTGAGAGCAGGTGACCGGTGACCACCACCCCCACCGAACCCGGCCGACCGCTGAGCGGTGTGCCGTGTGGCTCCACTGCCACTTGAGGCGGAGGCATTACCAACAAGCCTCAACAGCGTCAGCCCGCTGTCCATCGGAGGTCTCGGTGATCGCGTCCACTGCCCTGGAGTCGCGGTCGGGCCCTGACCACGGCGTCCTTTTCCGTCGCGCATCCTCAGCCGGCTGCCTACAGCTGGTACCAGTCGTCCCCGCCGATACGCAGCGATCGCCCGAGATAGTCCCGTAGGTCGTTGGCCACCCACCGGCGGCTGTCGCTCTCGTGCTCCCAGACGAAGATGTCCGGCCGCTGCGGCCGCTGCACGAAGGCGAATTGGTCACCGCCCCCGTTGCTCCCGAAGAACAGAAGGGCATCGAACGGCATGTACAGCTGAGCGAAGGACTCGCCGGACCAGAAGAGGAGGTTCTGCTCGACGATCTGATCGCAGTTCCAGACCGTGTCCACGTGAGAGTGGCCGACCACCCCGTTGCTCTCCTGAAGCAACTGCTTGAGCTCGGTCGGCAGGGTTCGCCCCAGCCGCCTCTCAGCCTCGACCATCGCGGACAGCTCAGCGGGCGCCCGGAGCCCTGCCCCGGGAAAGATCTCCTGCACTGCTTGCTTCCACATGATCGCAAGCTTAGGACGACGCCGCTGGGACTCGGACGTCTTCGGTCCACTGCGACGGAGCGACCGGCCCACCACTTCGGGATCGTTGAGGGACTCTGGTCAGAGCCAAATCAGGCAGCGTCACAGCGCTGTCCGACGACGGACTTGCCCAGTGAACACCGGGGAGGGAGTACGGGAACACCCTCGCAGGCTGCTCGCTGCGGATCAGTCACACACCGCCGTCGTGGAACAGGCCCGCGCACACCCTCATCGGGACCGGCTTGATGTCGGTGCTCCAGTCGCCCTGGTCACCGGGCGGCTGCAGAGCCGGCGTCGGCGGGCAGTTCGGGCAACGGCCAGGCGGAGTCCGGCGTCCAGGTGGGCCGGCCGCCGAGGAACGGCCCCCTGCGGTCGTCGAGCATGGAGATCGCCCGGCCACGGGCCTGCTCGACCTGGTGGTGGAGGTGGTCGTCGATCACGCCGAGGCGGCGCATGTGCGCGTACCCGGCCTCGTCCTTCCAGTGGTACCCGGACAGGTCGGGGCTGACGACCAGGTCCAGGCACAGGTCCAGGGTGTCGATGCCGACGCCGGGGCGACGCAGGAATGGCTTCTCGAAGTTGACGTACCAGCGCAGCGGCTCGCCGGTGGCGGCGTCCTGGAAGCAGTGCACGGAGAACCACTCCCCCGCCAGGAAGTGGCTCAGCAGTGCGGTGCCGGTCCAGCGGTAGCGGTCCAGGACCCAGGTGCCGGCCGCGAACTCGGCCAGGACATCCTCTCGCAGGCCCTGCGCACCGGCCCGGGTCGACGCGACCCAGGCCGTCGGGGCCAGGCTCTCGATCCCCGGCCAGTAAGTCAGCCCTCCTTCACCGCCCGCTGCTGGTGCACCCGCAGGTGCAGCGTGGCCAGGTCCAACAGCGGCGTGGCAACCCCCAGTTCGCGGGCTCGGGCCACCAGGTCGCCGAGCAGCTGCTCGACCTCGGCCGGCCGGCCGGCCACCACGTCGCGGTACATCGATGAGACCAGCGGCGACCCGCTCTGCGTCACCATGTCCTCGACCAGGACGAGTTCGGCCGCCGGGACGGGGTGTCCGGCGGCAGCCGCCACCGCGGCGGCCTCGGCCAGCACGGCCGTGGCGAAGGCGGTGCCGCCCGGCACCGCGCTGATCTCGCCGACCGTGCCGCGCAGCAGGCAGGTGACCGCGCCGACGGTGCTGATGAAGACCCACTTGTGCCACATCGCACCGATGATGTCGGCCGACGCACTGCCGTCGATCCCGGCGTCCCGGAGGACGACCGCGATCTCCTCCGCCCGCTCCGACGGCCCGCTCTGCGCGCCCACCGTCAGCACGGCCAACGGCGCCAGCCGGACGATGTCGCCGTCCTCGTTCAGCGTCGTGACCACCTTGGCGACGCCGCCCAGCACCGCCGTGCTGCCGAACCGGGCGTTCAGCTGCTCCAGGTGCGCCATCCCGTTGAGCACCGGCACCAGCACCGTGCCCGGGCCGACCGCCGGGGCGACGTCCTCGATGCTCTGCGCCAGTGCGGTGGCCTTCACCGTCAGCAGCACCACGTCGTACGGCGAGCCGAGCGAGGCGGCGGTGACCAGCTGAGGGGTGATCACCTCTTCCTCTTCGGGGCCGACGATCCGCAGCCCGCGCTCCCGCAGCACTGCCGCCCGGCTGGGGCGGACCAGGAAGGTGACGTCCTGTCCGGCCTGGGCGAGCCGGGCACCGAAGTAGCCACCGGTCGCTCCGGCGCCGACGATCAGAATCCTCATCAGGGGTGGGACCTCTCTCGGTTCGGGGTGGTCACTCCGCCACCCGCAGCAGCAGCTTGCCGGTCGAGGTCCGGCCGCCCATCAGCGCATGGGCCTCGACCGCCCGGGCGAGCGGGAACTCCGCCGTGACCGGCAGCCGCACGCCCCCCTCGGTGACCGTACGGAACGCCCGCTCGGCCAGTTCGCGCAGCGCCCCGGGGTCCGTCCGGGCAAGTGTCAGGATGGAGAAGGCCGCCACCGAGCGGCCGTGCGTGGCGAGCTCCGACTGCCCGAGCTGCCAGGGCAGTTCACCACCCGCGTTGCCGTAGGACACCAGCCGACCGTACACCGCCAGCGCGTCCAGGCCGCGCCGCAGGGTGCTGCCGCCCACCGGATCGAGCAGCAGGTCCACGCCTCGGCCGCCGGTGGCGCGGCGGGCCTGCTGCGCGAAGTCCGACTCCGAATCCACGAACACCTCGTCGTAGCCGAAGCCGCGTGCGTACTCGGCCTTGGCCGCCGAGGAGACCACGCCGTGGACCGCGCCCGCGCCCGCCGCCCTCGCCAACTGCCCGACCACGGTGCCGACTCCGCCCGCCGCACCGTGCACCAGGATGCTCTCCCCCTTCTGCAGCCGCCCGACCCGGTGCACCAGCGCGTACGCGGTCGGCAGCACGGTGGGGAGGGTGGCGGCGGTTCGCAGGTCCAGGCCCGGGGGCAGCGCGAAGACCGTGGCCGCCTCGGCGAGCGCCACCTCCGCGTAGCCGCCGCCGGCGGTGAGCGCGGCCACCTGCTGACCCGGCGTCAGCCCGGTGACCCCGGCGCCGACGGCGCGCACCACGCCCGAGACCTCCAGCCCCGGTACGTACGGGAGGGCGGGCACCCGGTAGCCCTCCTCCCTGGCCTTGAGGTCCGCGAAGTTCACCCCGGCGTAGGCCACGTCGACGGTGACCTGCCCCGGCCCCGGCTCGGGCGCCTCGGCCTCCACCGACCCGAGCACCTCGGGACCGCCGTACTCCTTGAACTCCACCGCGCGCATGACAGAACCACCCCTCGCATGTGTTCAATCGAAAGCGAACACTCGAAGTGTATGATTCTCATCGAACACCAGGCAAGAGGAGATCCGTATGCCGGACCAGACGGCGAGCAGCGGCCACCGCGCCGCCCCGGTCCACCGGGACCCCGACCAGGTCCCGGTGGAGACCGCCCTGTCCGCCCTCGCCGATCCGGTCCGGATCCAGCTGATCCGCGAGCTCGCAGGGGACGCCGACTGGACCCGCAGCTGCGGCGGCTTCGACGTCCCGGTCGGCAAGGCGGCGCTCAGCCACCACTTCACCGTGCTGCGCGCGGCCGGCCTGGTCGAGCAGCGCGACCAGGGCGCCAAGCGGGTCAACCGGCTGCGCCGGGCCGAGTTCGACGCCCGCTTCCCCGGCCTGCTGGCCCTGGTGCTGCGCCCCGAACACCCCGCCTGACCAGGCGTTCCGCACTCCCCGGCAAGCCTCCGCACCGCGTGGGACCATGGCAGGACGGAAGTGCGACCCCCGGGCGGTGGTCCGATACATGCGTACCGATGAGCCGGGCCCCGATCCCCTCCCGTTCGACCTCGCGGGCGGCGAGCCGGATCAGGGCGGCCTGCTGATGGTCCCGATCGCCACGGCGCTGATCGCGGCCGACGGCCGCATCCTGCACTGGAGCGCTGACGCCCAGGCACTGCTCGGCTACTCACCGGACGAGGCGGTCGGCGCCCGGGCCGCCCAGCTGCTGGTCACCGAGGACCAGCGCCCCGACGTGCAGGCACTGTTCCGGGGCATCCTGGAAGGCCGGGCCTGGTCCGGGATCTTCCCGGTGCTGCACCGCAACGGCCACCACGTGAACCTGGAGTTCCGCACCCATCCCGTGCTCGGCCCGGAGGGGCGCCCGCTGGTGCTCGCGGTGGCCTCGGACGTCACCGCCGTGCACCGGTTGCGGGCCGACCTCGCGGTGCTGGACGGCTTCTTCACCCAGTCCCCGGTCGGCATGGCGGTGTACGACACCGAGCTGCGCTTCGTCCGGCTGAACGAGGCGCTGGCCCGCACCAACGGCCTGCCGGTCACCGACCAGCTCGGCCGCCGGATCACCGAGGTGCTGCCCGGCATCAACGGCACCGAGATCGAGGCGGTGATGCGGCGGGTGCTGGAG
Organism: Kitasatospora sp. P5_F3; assembly: GCF_054049135.1. Classification (NCBI taxonomy): domain Bacteria; kingdom Bacillati; phylum Actinomycetota; class Actinomycetes; order Kitasatosporales; family Streptomycetaceae; genus Kitasatospora; species Kitasatospora sp. P5_F3. The sequence continues at coordinate 127,629 of NZ_JBFUMY010000011.1, forward strand.
ACCGGCGAGGCGGTGATCGACGCCCGCTCGCACGGCCGCACCCCCGGCGACCCGGCCCACGACCACGCCTGGTCCGCCTCGTACTTCCGGCTGGAGCGCCCCGAGGGCGGGGTGCTCGGGGTGAGCTCGACCATCGTCGACGTCACCGAGCGGTACCGCGCCGAGTCCGAGGTGGCCCGGGCGCAGCAGCGGCTCGCGCTGCTCAACGAGGCCAGCACCCGGATCGGCACCACCCTCGATCTGGCCCGCACCGCCCAGGAGTTGGCCGAGGTGGCGACCCCCGACCTGGCCGACACGGTGGTGGTGGAGGTGCTGGAGCCGCTGGCCCGGGGCGAGACGGCCGCGCCGCCCAGCCCGGCGGACCGCTCGGCCGTGCTGCGCCGGATGGCCTTCCACACCGTGCCGGGTTCGGCGATGACCCCGCTCGCCGAGATGGACAGCGTGCACCGCTACCCCCCGTCGACTCCGTACGCCTGGGCGCTGGCCCACCGGCGCCCGGTGCTGCTGCCCTCGATCGAGGGTTCCACGCTGCACTGGTTCGCCGACGTCCCCGAACTGACCGAGCAGATGCGCGAGGACGGCGTCCGCTCCCTGATGGTGGTGCCGCTGATCGCGCGCGGGGCCGCGGTCGGCCTGGCCGCGTTCTACCGGAACCTGACGGAGCGTCGCTACGACCAGGACGACCTGGCACTGGCCGCCGAGCTGGCTTCCCGGGCCGCCGTCGCGGTGGACAACGCGCTGCTCTACACCCGCGAGCGGGACGCGGCCCGGCAGCGGCAGCAGGCGCTGGACGCGACGCACGCCGCCCAGCAGCGTCTGCTGCTGCTGAACGAGGCCAGCACCCGGATCGGCACCACCCTCGATCTGCAGCGCACCGCCCGGGAGTTGGTGGAGGTGGTGCTGCCCCGGTTCGCCGACTTCGTCACCGTCGACCTGCTGGAGTCGGTCCTGGAGGGCGAGGAGCCGGCCCCGCCGCCGGACGAGGGGCCCGCGATGCTGCGCGCGGTCGCGGTGGGCGAGATACAGGGGTCGGTGGTGATGGCCGGGGCGGCCGATCCGGTCGGCGCGGCGAGCAAGTCGGCGAAGCTGTACGCGGAGAGCCTGCGCACCCGGCGGTCGATCCTGGTACCCGAGGTGGACGAGGCGGCGCTGCACCGGATCGTCGCCACGCCGGACCGGGTGGCCCCGAGCCTGAGCGCCGGGGTGCACTCGTACCTGATGGTGCCGCTGCTGGCGCGCGGGGTGGTGCTGGGCGGTGCGGAGTTCATCCGGACCGGCAACACCCCGGAGCCGTTCACCGAGGACGACGTGGCGCTGGCCGAGGAGTTGGCGGCCCGGGCGGCGGTCTGCATCGACAACGCCCGGCTGTACCGGCGGGAGCGGGAGACCGCGCTGACCCTGCAGCGCAGCCTGCTGCCGCAGGAGGTGCACCACACGCTCGGGCTCGAGCTGGCCCACCGCTACCTGCCGAGCAGCGCGATCAGCGAGGTGGGCGGCGACTGGTTCGACGTGGTGCCGCTCTCCGGCGGGCGGGTCGCGCTGATCGTCGGGGACGTGATGGGCCACGGCATCCGGGCCGCCGCGACGATGGGCCAACTCCGTACCGTGGCGAGGACGCTGGCCACCCTGGAGCTGGAGCCCGCCCGGGTGCTCCGGCGCCTGGACGAGGCGGCGGTGGCGCTCGGCGAGGGCCAGTTCGCCACCTGCGTCTGCGTCGTCTTCGATCCGCTGGACCACTCCTGCACCGCCGCCTCGGCCGGCCATCTGCCGCCGGTGATCGCCGCTGCGGACGGCACCGCCGAACTGCTCGAACTCCCCTCCGGCGCACCGCTGGGCGTCGGCGGAGTGCCGTTCGAGAGCCGGCGCTTCACCCTGCCCGAGGACAGCATCCTGGTGCTCTACACCGACGGCCTGGTGGAGCGGCGCGGGCATGACCTGGACGACGGACTCGACCTGCTCCGCCGGACGGTGGCCGACCGGCGGGCCACCCTGGAGCAGACCTGCGACGCCGTGCTGGCCGCGCTGGACGCCCCCGCCGGCCAGGACGACGTGGCCGTGCTGATGGCACAGGCCCGCCCGGTCGGAGCAGACCGGTTCGCGGTGCTGCCGCTGGCCGACGACCACGCGATGGTCGGCCACGCCCGCCGCTTCGTCCGGCGCACCCTCACCGACTGGGGCCTGGGCGGCCTGATCGACCAGGCCGAGCTGCTGACCAGTGAGCTGATCACCAACGCCCTGGTGCACGCGGGCTCGCCGGTCGAGCTGCGTGTCCTCCGCGACCGCGTCCTGACCATCGAGGTCGCCGACGTGGACAGCCGCCCGCCCCGGCTCCGGCACGCCCGGGAGGCGGACGAGGGCGGCCGCGGGATGTACCTGGTCAACGAGCTGGCCCACCGCTGGGGCAGCCGGGCCACCGAAGAAGGCAAGGTCGTCTGGTACGAGCTGGAACCGCCGCCGGGCTGACGGCCGTACACCGATCCGATCGGGAGGACCCCATGTCCATCAGCAGACTCGTCACCCTGCCGTGCGGACGGCGCGGCAAGTGGGTGGTGCTGGTGATCTGGCTGGCCCTGCTGGTGCTGACCGGACCGCTGGCCGCCAAGCTGACCGACGCCGAGGACAACGAGGCGTCCAGCTGGCTGCCCGGCTCCGCCGAGTCGACCCAGGTCCTGGTCGCCCAGCGCGCCTTCCAGCCCGTCGACACCGCGCAGGCCGTGGTGGTCTACGAACGGGCCGGCGGCCTGACCCCGGCCGACCGGGTGGCGGCGGCCCGCGACGCGATGGCCTTCCCGGACGCCCCGCACGTCCGGGGCCCGGTAGTCGGCCCGGTCCCGTCGGCGGACGGCCAGGCGATGCAGACCATCGTGCCGGTCGACATCGGCACCGGCGGCTGGCAGGACCTGCAACCCGCCGTGGACAGCCTGCGGGCCACCGCCGCCGACGACAGCCAGGGCATGGTCACCCACGTCACCGGACCCGCGGGGATCGGCGCCGACCAGGCGGAGGCCTTCGCCGGGATCGACAGCACCCTGCTCATCGCCACCGTCAGCGTGGTGATCGTCCTGCTGCTGCTCACGTACCGCAGCCCCGTGCTGTGGGTGCTGCCGCTGCTGTCGGCCGGGGCCGCCCTGACGGTGGCCCAGGCCGTCATCTACCTGCTGGCGACGCACTCCGGACTGACCGTCAACGCGCAGAGCGCGGGCATCCTGATCGTGCTGGTGCTCGGCGCGGGGACGGACTACGCCCTGCTGCTGACCGCCCGCTACCGCGAGGAGCTGAGACGGCACGAGGACCGGCACGAGGCGATGGCGTACGCCCTGCACCGAGCCGGACCGGCGATCGGCGCCAGCTCGGCCACCGTGATCGCCTCGATGCTCTGCCTGCTGGTCGCCGAGATGAACTCCACCCGGGGCCTCGGCCCGGTCTGCGCGATCGGCGTGCTGGTCGCGCTGCTGGCCATGGTCACCCTGCTGCCCGCCCTGCTGGTGGTGCTCGGCCGCTGGGTGTTCTGGCCGGTCCGCCCGGCGTACGGCACGCCGGAGCCGACCGCGCACGGCCGCTGGGCCCGGGTCGGCGGCGCGATCGCCCGTAAGCCGCGCCGGATCTGGATCGGCACCGGCCTTGCGCTGGCCGCCTGCTGCCTGGGGCTGTTCGCGCTGAACGCGGGCGGTCTGAGCCAGGCCGGGAGTTTCACCGGCACGCCGGACTCGGTCACCGGCCAGCAGGTGCTGAACCAGCACTTCCCCGGCGGCACCGGCGCCCCGCTCACCGTGCTCAGCGCCGCCGACCGGGCCGGGCAGGTCCGGACGGCCACCGTCACCACCCCCGGCATCTCGGCCGCCACCGAACCGACGGTCCGTCAGGGCACCGCGCTGTTCTACGCCACGCTGACCGATCCGCCGGACAGCCAGGCCGCCAAGGACACCGTCGACCGGCTGCGCACCACCGTGCACGCCGTCCCCGACGCCGACGCCCAGGTGGGCGGCAGCACGGCCATCATCCTGGACGCCGGGCGGGCCGCCGCGCACGACAACCAGGTGATCATCCCGCTGGTGCTGGGCGTGGTGCTGGTGATCCTGGCCGGGCTGCTGCGGGCGATCACGGCGCCGCTGGTGCTGATCGCCACCGTGGTGCTCTCCTACGCGGCGGCGCTCGGGCTGAGCGCACTGGCCTTCAAGTACATCTTCGACTTCGAGGGCTCGGACCAGTCGTTCCCGCTGTTCGTCTTCGTCTTCCTGGTCGCGCTGGGCATCGACTACAACATCTTCCTGATGACCCGGGTCCGCGAGGAGGCCCTGCACCGAGGTACCAAGGACGGCGCGGTGGCCGGCCTGGCCGCGACCGGCGGAGTGATCACCTCCGCCGGCCTGATCCTGGCCGCCACCTTCGCCGTCCTGGGCACCCTGCCGATCGTCGGACTGGCGGAGATCGGCTTCGCGGTCGCCCTCGGCGTCCTGCTGGACACCCTGGTGGTCCGCTCCGTCCTGGTCACGGCCCTGACCATGGACCTCCGCCACCGGATGTGGTGGCCGTCGAAGCTGCCCGACTGACGACTCCGGCTACTCCGGGGTGACGTACGCCCCCGAGATGCCGCCGTCCACCAGGAAGGTGTTCGCCGTCATGAACGAGGAGTCGTCACTGGCCAGGAAGGCCACCGCCGCCGCGATCTCGGACGGCTCCGCGAAGCGGCCGAGCGGGATGTGCACCAGGCGGCGGGCCGCCCGCTCCGGGTCCTTGGCGAACAGCTCCTGGAGCAGCGGGGTGTTCACCGGCCCCGGGCAGAGCGCGTTGATCCGGATGCCCTCCCGGGCGAACTGCACGCCCAGCTCGCGCGACATCGCCAGCACCCCGCCCTTGGAGGCCGAGTAGGAGATCTGCGAGGTGGCCGCGCCCATCACCGCGACGAACGAGGCGGTGTTGATGATCGAGCCCTTGCCCTGCCGCTGCATGTGCGGGATGGCGTACTTGCAGCACAGGTACACACTCGTCAGGTTGACCTCCTGGACCCGCTTCCAGGCCTCCAGCCCGGTGGTCAGGATCGAGTCGTCCTCCGGCGGCGAGATGCCCGCGTTGTTGAAGGCGATGTCCAGGCTGCCGTAGGTGTCCACGGCCTGCTGGTACATCGCGATCACCGCCGCCTCGTCGGTCACGTCGGCCTGGATGAACAGGCCGCCCACCTCGTTGGCGGCCTTCTCGCCGCTCTCCGGGTCGAGGTCGACGCAGACCACCTTCGCCCCCTCGGCGGCGAACCGCTTCGCGGTGGCCAGGCCGATCCCGCTGCCTGCTCCGGTGATGACGGCCACCCGGCCGTCCAGACGCTTGGTCATGGCTACTGCTCCTCCGTTGCGATGAAGACGTTCTTGGTCTCGGTGAAGGCGTTGAGGGCGTCGGGGCCCAGCTCCCGGCCCAGGCCGGACTGCTTGAAGCCGCCGAACGGGGTCGAATAGCGCACCGAAGAGTGCGAGTTGACCGAGAGGTTGCCCGCCTCGACGCCGCGTGCGACCCGCAGCGCGCGGCCGATGTCCCTGGTCCAGATCGAGCCCGACAGGCCGTACTCGGTGGCGTTGGCGATCCGCAGCGCGTCCGCCTCGTCCCGGAACGGGACCACACTGACCACCGGGCCGAAGACCTCCTCGGTGAACGCCCGGTCGTCCGTCCGACCCGGCGTCAGCACGGTCGGCGGGAACCAGAAGCCGGGGCCGTCCGGGCAACTGCCGACAAGATAAGGGTCGTTGACGTACGAGGCGACCCGTTCCCGGTGCGCGGCCGAGATCAGCGGCCCCATCTCGGTCTTCTCGTCCGTCGGGTCGCCGACCCGGACCGCCCGTACGGCGGCCTCGAAGGCGGCCATGAACTCGTCCAGCACACTCGCCTGGACCAGGATCCGGGAGCGGGCGCAGCAGTCCTGCCCGGCGTTGTCGAAGACCGCGCCCGGCGCCGAGGCCGCCGCCTTGGCCAGGTCCGCGTCGGCGAAGACGATGTTGGCGCTCTTGCCGCCGAGTTCGAGGGTGACCTGCTTGACCTGCGCGGCGCACCCGGCGGCCACCGCCTTGCCGACGGCGGTCGAACCGGTGAAGACCACCTTGCGGACGGCCGGGTGGGTGACGAACCGCTGCCCGACCACGGGGCCGCGCCCGGGCAGTACCTGGAAGACATCCTCGGGGAGGCCTGCCTGCCGGGCGAGTTCGGCCAGCCGCAGAGCGGTCAACGGGGTGAGCTCGGCTGGCTTGAGGACCACCGTGTTGCCGGCTGCCAGCGCGGGAGCGAAGCCCCAGGCCGCGATCGGCATCGGGAAGTTCCACGGCACGATGATGCCGACCACGCCCAGCGGCTCCTGGAAGGTCAGGTCCACTCCCCCGGCCACCGGGATCTGCCGGCCGAACAGCCGCTCGGGGGCGGCGGCGTAGTACTCGATCACGTCCCGGGCGTTGCCGGCCTCCCAGCGGGCGTTGCCCACCGTGTGGCCCGCGTTGGCGATCTCGAGCTGCGCCAGGTGCTCCCGGTCGGCGTCCACGGCGGCGGCGAAGGCCCGCAGCAGCCGGGCCCGGTCGGCCGGGGCGACCCGGCGCCAGCTGTCGAAGGCGGCCGCGGCCCGCGCGATGGCGGCGTCGGTCTCGGCGAGCGAGGTCATCGGGACGCTGGCGATCACCTCCTCGGTGGCGGGGTTGACCACCTCGAAGAGGTCGGGCTCCGCACTGCTCACTGGGTGCTCTCCTTGATCAGGGCCTGGAACAGGCGCGGGTCGCTGGGGTCGGTCTCGGGATGCCACTGCACGCCCAACACGAAGCGCTCGCCCGGCAGTTCGACCGCCTCGACGGTGCCGTCGGTGCTGCGGGCGGTGACCGCCAGGCCCTCGCCCGGGCGGCCGACGGCCTGGTGGTGGTAGCAGCGCACCTTGGCGTGGCCGCCGAGGATCGCGGCCAGCCTGCTGCCGGGTGCGGTCTCGACCTGCTGCCACTGGAAGGTGGCCGGGGCGACCTGGTGGTCCGGCGGGTCGAGGTGCTGGACCAGATCGCCGCCGAGCGCGACGTTCAGCAGCTGCATGCCCCGGCAGACGCCGAGCAGCGGCAGTCCGCTGTCGATCGCCGCCCGGGTGAGCGCGAACTCCCAGCCGTCCCGGGCCGGTTGCGGCTCCCCGGTGCGCGGGTGCGGCTCGGCCCCGTACGAGGCCGGGTCGAGGTCGGGGCCGCCCGCCAGCACCAGCCCGTCCAGCCGGGCCAGCACCCAGGCGGCGCCCGCCGGGTCCTGCGGCGGCAGCAGGACGGGCAGGCCGCCGGCCTGTTCGACGGCCTCGACATAGCTTTGCGGGATCAGCGCGGCGGGCTGCCGCCAGACGCCCCAGGCCGCCTCGTCCCGGTAGCTGCTGACGCCGATCAGCGGACGCTCCGTCGGATGATTCGTCACAGCCGCTCGAATCCGCGGCGCCGCTCCCAGTCGGTCACCGCCGCGTCGTAGGCGGTGAGTTCGACCCGACCGGCGTGCGTGTAGTGCCGGACCACGTCCTTGCCGAAGGCCAGCGCAGCGACCTCGCTGGCCTCGAAGGCGGCCACCGCGTCGCGCAGCGTGCTGGGCACCCGGGGCGCGTCCGAGGCGTACGCGTTGCCGGTGAACTCGGGCTCCAGGGCGAGCTGTTGCTCGACCCCGTGCAGCCCGGCGGCGATCAGTGCGGCCAGCGCCAGGTACGGGTTGACGTCCCCGCCGGGCACCCGGTTCTCGAACCGGAGCGAGGGGCCGTGGCCGACCACCCGCAGCGCGCAGGTCCGGTTGTCCCGGCCCCAGGCGACCGCGGTGGGCGCGAAGCTGCCCGGCACGTACCGCTTGTAGGAGTTGACCGTCGGTGCCAGCAGCAGCGAGAACTCGGCCAGGCAGGCGAGCTGCCCGGCCAGGAAGTGCTCCATCGTGCGGGAGAAGCCGCCCGGCCCGTCGCCGGCGAAGACCGGCCTGCCCTGCTCGTCGCGCAGACTCAGGTGCACGTGGCAGGAGTTGCCCTCGCGCTCGTTGTACTTCGCCATGAAGGTCAGGCTGTACCCCTCCTGGTCGGCGATCTCCTTGGCGCCGGTCTTGTAGACCGCGTGGTCGTCGCAGGTGGCCAGCGCGGGGCCGTACTTGAAGGCGATCTCGTGCTGGCCGAGGTTGCACTCGCCCTTGGCCGACTCGACGGTCAGCCCGGCGCCGGTCATCTCGTTGCGCAGCCGGCGCAGCAGCGGCTCGATCCTGGAGGTGCCCAGGACGGAGTAGTCGACGTTGTACTGGTTGACCGGGGTGAGCCCGAAGTAGTCCTTCTGCCAGGCCTGTTCGTAGCTGTCCTTGAAGACGATGAACTCCAGCTCGGTGCCCGCGTACGCCTGCCAGCCGTACCCGGCCAGCCGCTCCAGCTGCCGACGCAGCACCTGCCGCGGCGAGACCGCGACGGGGGTGCCGTCGTGCTGGAGCACGTCGCACTGGACCATCGCGGTGGCCGGGTGCCAGGGCACCATCCGCAGCGTGGCGAAGTCGGGCTTGAGCACGAAGTCGCCGTAGCCGGTCTCCCAGGAGGAGACCTCGTAGCCGTCCACGGTGTTCATGTCGATGTCCACGGCGAGCAGGTAGCCGCAGCCTTCGGCCGCGTTCTCGACCACCTCGTCCAGGAAGTGCCCGGCGGCGATCCGCTTGCCCTGGAGCCGGCCCTGCATGTCGGTGAGGGCGAGCACCACGGTGTCCACGGCGCCGCTGCCGATCAGCTCGCGCAGCCGGTCGAGGGTGAGGCGGGGGCTGCTCATCGGGGACCTCCGTGGGCACCCTCGGCGTTAGCCGGGGAAGGAAGCGGACTGCCTGCGGGGTAGGTCAGGGGGCTGTGTTTCGCAGCCAGGGCGCCCCGCTGTGCGGGCGGCCGCAGGTGGTTGTCAGTGCCCAACGGTAGGTTGATTTTGTGCACCTCAGATACTCCTATCGCATCTATCCGACGGTGGATCAGCGGCAAGCGCTGGCCCGTACGTTCGGGTGCGCGCGGGTGGTGTACAACGATGCGCTTGCCCTGCGGAAGGCGGCTTGGAAAGCGGACGGGTCGAAGATCCCGATCGGCGTCCTGGCCAAGGCAGTGATCACGGATGCGAAGAGGACGGAAGCCCGGTCGTGGCTCGGGTCGGTGTCGGTCGACGCCTTGCAGTCGTCTCTGCGGGACTTGGACACCGCGTACCGGAACTTCTTCGACAGCGTGTCCGGGAAGCGGGTCGGCCGCCGGGTTGGCCTGCCGGTGTTCAAGTCGCGGAAGGAGAACAGGCAGTCGCTGCGGTTCTCTCGCAATGGCTTCCGCCTGCGGTCCAACGGGAAGCTGAACCTGGCGAAGATCGGTGACCTGCGGGTGAAGTGGTCGCGGGCGCTGCCCGCCGACCCGTCGTCCGTGACCGTGGTCCTCGACCCGGCCGGCCGGTACCACGCCAGCTTCGTGGTGGACGTCGACCCCGAGCACCTGCCGGCGCTGGACACCGAGATCGGGATCGACCTCGGGCTGACCACCTACGCCGTCATGTCCGACGGCACAGTGATCGACAACCCCCGCTTTCTGCGCAAGGCGGAGAAGAAGCTCAAGACCTTGCAGCGGGCGTTGTCCCGCAAGGTGAAGGGGAGCAGGAACCGGGCGAAGGCCCGCAAGAAGGTCGCCAGGGCGCACGCCAAGGTGGCCGACACCCGCTTGGACTGGCTGCACAAGCAGACGACCCGGTTGATCCGCGAGAACCAAGCGATCTACCTGGAAGACCTGAACGTGCACGGCCTCGCCCGGACCCGCCTGGCCAAGTCCGTGCACGACGCCGGATGGTTTACCTTCCGACGCCTCCTCACCGAGAAGGCCGCACGGTACGGACGGCACGTAGGAGTGATCGGCCGGTACGAACCGACCTCGCAGGTGTGCTCCACCTGTGGCGCCCTGGACGGGCCCAAGCCGTTGAGCGTCCGCACGTGGGCGTGCGGAGCGTGCGGTGCCTCTCACGATCGTGACCTCAATGCTGCTCGGAACATCCTGGCCGCCGGACGGGCGGACAGGCTAAACGCCTGCGGAGGGCCGGTAAGACCCGGCGTGGCAATCCCACGCCAGGCACGGCCCGTTGAAACAGGAACCCACCGGAACGCCCGCCGCACAGGGAGCAAGCCCCGTGCCGCAGGCACGGCCGGAACCCCCGCGCTCCAGCGCGGGGAGGATGTCAACGGTTCTCCAGAATCGTGATCGGTTCGTCCTCGGCGGTGACCTTCGGGCCGGTGAACCAGTGCCGGGCCGACACCAGCCACCAGACCCCGGCGAAGCCGAGCACGGCCGCAACCGCGACGGGGGTGTAGTTGAAGCTGACGGCGGTGATCGGACTGACCGTGGGCAGCATGAACAGCACGGTGATCAGCGCAGTCCAGCCGACCGCCACGCTACCGACCAGCTTGCTCCAGCGGCCCAGATGCCACGGGCCGCGCTCGAAGGCGTCACCCTGACGGAGTCTCAGGAACACCGGGACGACGTACGCGATGTACAGCCCGATGACGGAGACCGAGGTGACGGCGGCGTACGCGGTGGCGTTCCACAGGTACTGCGCGCCGAGCACGAACGCGCCGCCGGTGGCCAGCCAGACGGCGGCGGTCGGGGTCTGGGTGCGAGGGTTGATCCGGTGCCAGATCCGCGAGCCTGGCAGCGCGCCGTCCCGCGAGAAGGCATAGATCATCCGGGAGTTGGCGGTGACCGAGGCCATCCCGCAGAAGAACTGGGCGCCGATCACGATCAGCAGCAGCAGCTTGGCGCCGCCCACCCCGATCGCGTCGATGAAGATCTGCGCGGGCGGCACCGCGGTCGAACTGCCGAGCGCCCCGTCGTAGTCGCGGATCGCGAAGGTGATCCCGAGCAGCAGCACCCAGCCCGCGACGATAGAGACCAGTACCGAGTTGACGATGCCCTTCGGCCCGGAGCGGGCCGCGTCCTTGGTCTCCTCGGTCATGTGCGCCGAGGCGTCGTAGCCGGTCAGCGTGTACTGGGCGAGCAGCAGGCCGAGCATGGCGACGTAGAAGCTGTTCCGGAAGCCGGTGTTGTTCACGAACTCGGTGAACACGAAGGAGGCGGAGGCGTGTTCGGCGGGCAGCAGGACCAGCGCGCCGACGATCACCGTGACGCCGATCAGGTGCCACCAGACGCTGACCGTGTTGAGAAGGGAGACCAGCTTGACGCCACGGGTGTTGAGCAGCCCGTGCAGGACCAGGATCACCGCGAAGATCAGCACGGTGTGGGCGGGCGTGGCGGCGTAGTCCCACTGGAGGGCCAGGAAGGCGTTGGTGAAGAAGGCGGCGCCGAAGTCGACCCCGGCGGTGACCGCGACCTGGCCCATGAAGTTGAAGTACCCGGTGAACCAGCTGGTCGCCGGGCCGTTGCGCTTGGCCAGCTTGGCGGCCCAGTAGTACAGCCCGCCTGCGGTCGGGTAGCTGGAGCAGATCTCGGCCATTGCGAGTGCGACGCACAGGGTCATCACGCCGACCAGTGGCCAGCCCCAGATGATCATGGCCGGGCCGCCGGTGTTCAGGCCGAAGCCGTAGAGGGTGAGGCAGCCGGAGAGGATGGAGACGATCGAGAACGAGACCGCGAAGTTGGCGAAGCCCGACATCGAGCGGGCGAGCTCCTGGGTGTATCCGAGTTCGCGGAGGCGATGTTCGTCGTCGCCGAGAGTGTCGCTGAGAGTGTTTTCGGAGGACATGCGCACCCCTTGGGGGTTCGGTTGGGGGAAGTCCGAAACGTGCGCCCACGGCAGTGTGGAGATCAATGGACTGAAACCGGACCATTGACGTGGTGAGCATGTTTCACCCCACGTGGTGGGCGCGTCAAGGGGGTCTGGGTACGATTCCCGCGTGGACGACGACGGCGGGCTGATGGACTGGCAGGGCGGCGCGATCTTCCGCCCCGTCCGGACCGGCAACGCCTTCGAGGAGACCGTCGAACGCATCCTGGAGGCGCTCAAGCTCGGCGTCTTCGGCTACGGCGACCGGCTGCCCGCCGAACGGGAGCTGGCCGCCCGGCTGCACGTCAGCCGGGAGACCCTGCGCGACGCGATCCGCTCACTCCAGCTGGCCGGCTGCGTGGAGTCCCGACGCGGCCGCTACGGCGGCACCTTCGTCACCTACCGGCTGCCGCCGCCCGACCCGGACCTCGGCCAACTCCGGCGCGCGGTCCAGGACATGGGGGCGGAGCTGGAGGACGCACTGACCTTCAGGATGGTGCTGGAGACCGGGGCGTCCGAGCAGGCCGCCCGGCGCGCGCTCACGCCCGAGCAGCGCGCGTACCTGACCCAGCGCCTGGACGAGCTGGAGCGCTCGGGGCCGGACGAGTACCGGCAGCTCGACTCCCGCTTCCACCTGGCCATCGCCGAGCTGACCGGCTCCCACTCGCTGGCCGCAGGGGTGGCCGAGAGCCGGATGCGACTGAACGACCTGCTGAACGCGATCCCGGTGCTCGGCCGCAACATCGACCACGCCTCGGAGCAGCACCAGGCCATGGTCCGGGCCATCCTGGACGGCGACATCGAGGGCGCCCGGCGCGCCACCGAGGAGCATCTCGAGGCGACGGCGGCGCTGCTGCGCGGGTTCCTGGGCTGACCTGCTGCGTCAGTGCTGGTGCTCGTGCTCGTGCTGCTCGAGGTGCTCGTGCTGGTGGCCGTTGCTGTGCACGTGCTGGTGGGCGCCGCGCACCACCAGGTGCTCCAGCAGCTCCCGGGTCGCCTCGGTGACGGCGGCCACCGCCCGGTCGAACGCCTCCTGGTTGTGCGCCGCCGGCGCCCGGAAGCCGGAGACCTTCCGGACGTACTGGAGCGCAGCCGCGTGGATGTCGTCCTCGGTCACCTCGGGGGTCACCGGGGCGCGCAGGGTCTTGATGCTTCGGCACATGCCTCCAGTCTGCCTCTTCACCGTCCCCTGACAGGTGACAGGGGGTACTGGCGGGCGTCCCGAGGTACCGTGGCGGGTAACTCTTGACGCATGATCACTCACGGCCGCGAGGTCGGACAGCAGCGGGGAGGCACAGTGGAGACCTGGGCGACGTGGACCACGCAGGGCATCCGGGCCGGGCACGGCGGTGTCCTCACCGAGGAGCTCGGAGCAATCACCGGAGACCTCACCCTGCACACCACCTGGGTGGACGGCGAGGCCCGGATCACCATCCAGTACACCGGGGCGCAGGACTGGTTCACCGTGGTCGGCAGCCCCGTCACGGTGACCGACGAGACCGCCGCGCGCAATCTGCACCAGGCCATGGTCGAGGCCACCAAGGCCGGCGGCGGGTCCGGCGTACCGACCTGAGGCGGACCGCTCCCGGCGGCTGTTGACGATCACTCAACTGCTAGTCTGTGTACGCCAAACGGGGGGCTCCGGGCCGAACCGCGCCGGTTCTCCGGGCGCGGTGGGTTTGCTGTGCGCCTCGTCGTACCCGACTGCCAGGAGCACTCTTGCTGCCCGCGCACACCCATCGCCGCCGTGTCCTGCCCTTCGCCGCCGTCGCCATCGCCGCCTCGCTGCTGGCGGGCGTCGCCCAGGCCGACACCTCCACCCCGGCGGACCCGAAGCTGATCGCCGACCTGGACGCCATCCTGGCCGATCCCCGGTTGGCCACCGCCCAGGCGGGCGTGCAGGTCGTCGACACCAGCACCGGCCAGGTGGTCTACCAGCACCAGGCCGACGCCCTGCTCACCCCGGCCTCCACCCTGAAGACCGTCACCTCCGCCGCCGCGCTGGAGCTGCTCGGCGAGAGCCACGTCTTCACCACCGAGATCCGCACCACCGGCAGCCGCTACAGCTCCGTCCTCAACGGTGACCTGATCCTGCGCGGCGGCGGCGACCCGAGCCTGCAGCCGAAGGACCTGGACGACCTGGCCGCCCAGGTGGCCGCGGCGGGCATCACCACCGTGACCGGCCGGGTGCTCGCCGACGGCAGCCGCTACGACTCCGTCCCGCTCGGCCCCGGCTGGGCCTGGGACGACGAGGCGTACTCCTACAGCCCGCAGATCTCCGCCCTCACCGTCGCCCCGGACGCCGAGTACTCGATGGACACCGTGAAGGTGACCGTCACCCCGGCCGCCACCGCGGGCCAGCCCGCCACGGTCACCCTGTTCCCGGCCGAGGCGCCGATGAAGTTCGCCGGGCAGATCACCACCGGCGCGGCGGGCAGCGGCAACAGCAGCGGCGTCGAGCGCCGACGGGGCGTCAACGAGCTGGCGCTGACCGGCAGTCTGGCCGTCGGCTCCGCCCCGGTCGACTTCCTCACCACGGTGGAGAACCCGACCGGCTACACCGGCGACGTCTTCGCCGGCGCGCTGGCCAAGCACGGTGTCAAGGTCATGCACCCGACGAAGGCCGCCACCGGCGCCGAGGCCTCGCAGGCCCTGGTCGGCCACGCCTCGCGGCCGCTCGGCGAGCTGCTGGTCCCGATGCTCAAGATCAGCAACAACGGCATCGCCGAGCACCTGCTGAAGGAGATCGGCAAGGTCAAGGGCGGCCAGGGCAGCTGGAGCGCCGGCGTCACCCAGGTGAGCGGCTTCCTCAAGGCCAACGGCCTGGAGCTGCCGACCAGCCGCCAGGTGGACGGCTCCGGCCTGTCCCGCTACGACCTGGTCAGCGCCTCCAAGATGACCGGCCTGCTCAAGCTCGCCCCCGGCAAGCCGTGGTTCAAGACCTGGTACGACGCCCTCCCGGTGGCGGGCAACCCCGAGCGGATGGTCGGCGGCACGCTGGCCGCCCGGATGCGCGGCACCGCCGCCGAGAACAACGTGCACGCCAAGAGCGGCTCGATGGGCGGCGTCGACAACCTGGTCGGCTACGCCACCGCGCCCGACGGGCGTCGGCTCGCGTTCTCCATCCTGGTCAACAACTTCCCGGGTGCCCGCCCGCGCAGCGTCCTCGACGCGATCGCCGTCCGCCTGGCCACCGGCCCGGCCGTCACGCCGTCCGCGCCCGCCGCGCCCGCGCTGAAGTCCTTCAACGCCCCGGCGCTGCACGACGCTCCCGCCGAGGTCCCGGCCACCCGCTGGGAGGAGTGCGAGACGCTCGGCCGCTGCTGAGTGCCCGCCTCCGGCGCCCCGTCCGTGCTTCGGACGGGGCGCCGTTGTCGTCCCGGGCGCCCCGGCGCGCAGGACCCGGCGTGTGGTTGCACGGGGCGGGGCCATCCGGGTGAACGGCATGGCTTCGGCTCCGGGAACCCCCGCAGCTGAGAACTACGCTGACGGTGGTTCAGCACCCGCGTCGGCCGGACTCGGCCGCCCGCAGTTCGGAGGCCAACATGTCCGGAGCCAGGTCCATGCTGCAGACCGCCCGAGGCCATCTCGGCTACCGCGAGGGCGCGGGCAACCAGAACCGCTTCTCGGCCGCGATGGGCCGCCCCGCCGAGAGCTGGTGCGCCGACTTCGTCGCCGCCGTCGCGGTGGAGAGCGGCAACGCGGGCCGCTACCCGGACACCGCCTCCTGCTCGGTCGCCCGGGGCTGGTTCGAAGAGCGCGGCCGACTCTCCGCGTACCCCGCGATCGGCGCCCAGGTGCTGTTCGGCACCCCCGAGGGCCCGTACGGCCCGGGCGGCGCGCACACCGGCCTGGTGCTCGCGTACACCTCCGACACCATCACGGTCGTCGCGGGCAACACCAACGACGACGGTTCCGCCAACGGCGACGGCGTCTACCGCCGCAGCTACCAGCGCCGCTCCCGCTACGTCGACTCCTACGGCTACCCCGACTTCCCCGAGGGCCTGGTCACCGCCGACCCCGCCTGGCGCGACCGCCCCGGCGTCCGGTACTTCGGCCACCAGGCGGACGAGTCCGACCTGCCCGCCCCGCTGATCCCCCGTCAGGTGGTGATCGACGGCCGCCCGTACGGCCCCGGCGCGGTCGGTGAGCACATCACCACTCTCGGCCGGCTGCTGGTCGCGGCCGGCTGCTCCCACTACGCCGAAGGCCCGGGCCCGGTCTGGGGCCCGGCCGACACCGAGAGTTTCCGCCAGTACCAGCTCAGCCTCGGCGACACCGGCGCCGACGCCGACGGCATCCCGGGGCCGCGCCAACTCCACCGCCTGGAGTCCGACTTCGGCGACCGGATCTGACGGCCGCTCACCGCTACCCCCGTAGTGCCGGGATCTCCGGCGAGGGCACCGTGGTGGCGACCGCAGCCGCCTGACCCGCCCAGTGCCGGATGCCCGTGATGTCGATGCCGAACGGCGGCGCCGCCTCGAACGGCGCGAGGCCCTCCGCCGCCCGGGCCAGCAGGGCGGCCGCGCCGGTCGGGTTGCCCCGGGCGGCGTGGGTCAGGCCGACCGCGTACTGGGCGAGGGCACGCCACAGCGCCCGCTCCGGTTCGGGGGCGGCCTTCCAGCGGTCCTCCAGCACCTCGTGGGCATGGAACGGCATTCCGGCGTCCAGCAGTTGCTGGGCCTCGGTGAGCGTCCGCTCGGCCGACCGCTGCACGCCCTCCGGCTGGCGCGGGGCACCCTGCGCGCCGTACGGGAGCGGCCGGCCCAGACCGTCCCGCGGCCGTCCGTTCCGGGCCCGGCCCGCCGCGTCGCGGTCCCGCCCGGGACGCCTTACGGCGCTGGGCGAAGGGGCGGCGGGCAGCGGTCCGCAGTGCGCGCAGGCCGCCGTACCTTCGCGCAGCCGCCCGCATTCGGGGCAGACCTGTTCCAGTCGGCACACCGCGTCCCCGCCGCCGTTCTCCGCATAAGCCATACCGCGATTGTCCCGCACCGGTCAGCGCCGGGTGTCCTCGCCCGCCTCGTCCTCGCGGTCGCCCTCGGCCTGCGACTCCTCCCAGGCATGGGCGACCTGGTAGGAGGTGATGCCCTCCTCCGGGTCGGCGGCGCGGACCTCCTCGCGGTCGGTCGCGGCCTTGTCGCTGAACTTCTCCTGCATCTCCGACATGACGGCTCTCCCAACTGGTCGGCTACCCCCAGCCTGCGCTCATCGCTCCGTCGGGGCCAGCTCCGCCAGCAGCGAGGGGTTGACCAGTTCCAGCACCGCGCGGATGTCCTCCGCCGCCGCGGCGGGCCAGAGCACCGCCCGGGCCGAGCGGTAGCGTTCGGCCAGCCGCTCCCGGTCGGCCTCCGCCAGGGCGGCGGCCCGGGCCGGGTGGGAGTTGTGCGCGTTGTCGGAGATCTTCAGCAGGGTGGCCGCGTGGTCGGTCACCACCTGCTGGAGCATCTCCCGGTAGCCCACCCCGGGCAGCCTGGTCACCCTCCGCACGGTCGCCACCACGCTGAACGGCACCCCCGCCCGCAGCAGGTCGTCGGCGGTCACCGGGGTGTCCTCCAGTACGTCGTGCAGCAGCCCGGCCATCTGCAGCCCGACCCCGAACGGCGCGACGCCCGCCGCCACCGCCCGGACGTGCCCGATGTACGGCGCGCCGATCTTGTCGAACTGTCCGGCGTGCGCCTCGGCCGCCAGGGCATCGACATCGGCAAGGCTCAGCGTGGGCACAGCGCGCTCCCCCAGGGGAAGATGACGGTCCGTCAGCCGATCGGCCGCCGGTCTGGCGCGACGATAGCACCGGCCCGGACCGCCCCCGCGCAGCAGCCCGGGGCATACTTCGACCGACCCACCGAAGAGAAGCCGGAGACCGATCCCGTGCGGGTACACCCCATCTCCCCGGAGCGGCTGGCCGAGCTGCTCGCCGACCGGATCGCCGACCTCGCCACCGACGGCCGCCGGGCCCGAGTGGCGCTGGACGGTGCTCCCGCCGCCGCACCCGCCGCGCTGGCGGACGCGCTGGTCGAGCCGCTGCGCCTGCGCGGGCACTCCGTCCGGCGGGTCTCGGCGGCTGACTTCCTCCGCCCGGCCTCGGTCCGCCTGGAGTACGGCCACCAGGACCCCGACGCGTATCACGACAGCTGGCTGGACGACGGCGCGCTGCTGCGCGAGGTGCTCGACCCGCTGGAGCCGGGCGGCACCGGACGGATCCTGCCCACCTTCCGGGACCCGGCCACCGACCGCGCCACCCGGGCCGGCTACGTCGAGCTCCCGCCTGGCGGCGTCCTGCTGCTGGACGGCCCGCTGCTGCTCGGCCGCTGGCTGCCGTTCGACCTCACCGTGCACCTCGCCCTCGGCCCGGCCGCGCTGGCCCGCCGGACCGCACCGGAGGAGCAGTGGACGCTGCCCGCGTTCGCCCGCTACCAGGCAGAGACCGACCCGGCCGCCCTCGCCGACCTCACTGTCCGCTGCGACGACCCCCGACACCCGGCCCTCATCGAGGAGTAGGGCCGCGCTGGCAGCGCGGGCACCAGTACGCCGGCCGGTCGCGGTCGTGCTGGGCGGTCCGCACGGTGCTGCCGCAGCGCAGGCAGGGGTGGCGGGCGCGGCCGTAGACCCAGTTCTGCCGGCCCGGGCGGGGGTCCGGGGTGGTCGGGTGGCCCGGCCGGTCCTTGTTGGCGTCCAGCAACTGCCGGGCCCGGGCGGCCAGTCGGTCCAGAACCGGGAGGGCGTCGGCGACCGGGGACCAGGGGGTGAGCCCGGCCAGGAAGCACAGCTCGTTGGCGTAGATATTGCCGATCCCGGCCAGGTTGCGCTGGTCCAGCAGCGCGGCGCCGAGCGGGCGCCCCGGGTCGGCGACCAGCCGGCGGACCGCCTCGGCGGCGTCCCAGTCCGGACCCAGCAGGTCGGGGCCGAGATGGCCGACCACCGAGTCCTCGTCCGCGCTGCGGAGCAGCTGGACCACCGGCAGCCGGTACCCGACGGCCGTCCGCCCCTCGACCCCGAGCACCACCCGGATCTGGTGCCAGGCCCCGCCGGTCCACCGCTCCCCCGGGCCGTACAGCTCCCAGCGGCCGTCCATCCGCAGGTGCGTGTGCAGGGTCAGCCCACCGTCGAATCTGGTCAGCAGGTGCTTGCCGCGCGGGACGGTGCCGAGCACCCGGCGGCCCGTCAGATCGGCGGTGGCGTGCGCGGGCACCCGCAGCTCGGCCGTGATCAGCAGGCGGCCGGTGAGTGCGCGGTCCAGCTGCCCGGCAACGCGGTGGACGGAGTCTCCTTCTGGCACCCGTCCATCATCCGGCAGCGCACGCTGACGGGTACTCAGCGGCTGATATGTTTTTCCGCGAAGATCATCTGACTGTCTGTACTCACGGGGTGGGACATGAACATCAAGCGCACCGGCACGGCCGTCCTCGGCGCCCTTCTCCTCGGCTTCCTGCCGACCGTCGCGGGCGCCACCCCGGGCAGCGGCGTCACCGCCACCGTGCTCGCCAAGGGCACCACGGAGGACAGCATCACGCTCAAGGCCAAGGGCCGCACCGACGTCGTCTTCCGCGAGATCACCATCGCTCCCGGCGGCACCACCGGCTGGCACTACCACCCGGGTCAGGTGCTCGCCGTGGTCAAGTCCGGCACCCTGACCCGCAAGCTGGACGACTGCTCGACCGAGGTGACCGCCTCCGGCGGCGTGGTGGTGGAGCCGGCCGGCCACAAGCACGTCCACATCGGCTACAACTACGGCACCGAGCCGGTGGTCCTGCTCGTCACGTACCTGGTCCCGGAGGGCAGCCCGCTCTCGGTCGACATGCCGGCCCCCAGCTGCTCCTGACGTCCTCGCTGCCACGGCATTCGGGCGTACAGTGGCCACCCCTTGGTGGGTGGTCTGAGTTGGAGTCGGTGGAAATGAACAGAGTGCGGGTCGCCGGGCACCAGGCGCTGGCATGGCGCGGGGCGACCGAGGGGGCCGTGGCGGCGGTGCTGGTGCTGCACGGCGGGCAGGTGGCGAGCGAGCGCCGTCCCGGGCCGGTGAACCTGCCGGGCCTGCGGATGCAGGGCTTCGCCCACGCGGTGGCCCGCGAGACGGCGGGGGCCGGGATCGCGGTCGGCTCGGTGCGCTACCGATACCGGGGCTGGAACGGCGACCGGGCCGACGCCGCCCGGGACGCCAAGGCGGCCCTCTGCGACCTGGCCGAGGAGCTCGGACCGGTGCCGACCGTGCTGGTCGGGCACTCGATGGGCGGCCGGGCCGCGCTCCGGGCCGCCGGGCACCCGTGCGTGACGGGCGTGGTCGCGCTGGCCCCGTGGTGCCCGGCGGACGAACCGGTGCACCAGCTCAAGGGCCGCACCGTGCTGACCCTGCACGGCGACCGCGACCGGATCACCGAGCCGGAGGCGACCCGCGTGCTGGCCGCCCGGGCCCGCGAGGCAGGCGCCCGGGTGGCCGGCTACACGGTGCACGGCTCGGGTCACGCCCTGCTCCGCCGCTCCGCCGACTGGCACCGCGCGGCGGCCGAACTGACGGCCGGCCTGCTCGGCCTGCGCCCCCTGCCCGCCGAGGTCACCGGCGCACTCGCCCTGGGCACGGCCGACTCCGGCGGACTGGAACTCACCCTGCCGCTCTGACCCGCCGCTCCGACCCGACCCGACCGCTACGGCTTCGCGGCGGTGGCCCGGGCATGTGCGGCGGCCCGGATCTGGGACGGACCGCAGGCCCAGACCATGATCCGGCCGCCCGCCCGAGCCAGCGGACGGTCCCAGCCGGCCCGGACCAACCAGGGGCGGCGGACGGCGAGTTCGGCCCTGGCCCAGCCCGGCAGCAGGTCGATCGAGGCGTTCGTCAGCAGCCGGACGGCCAGCCGCTCGCGACGGCTGCGCCCGAAACCGCGCAGCAGCCGGAGCACCTCCAGGGCCGGCGGCGTGACCTGCAACTCGGGCCTGATCCGGTCCAGGTAGCACGCCACTTCGGCCCGGGACCGGGGTATCGCGGTGGCGCCGAGCCGTTCGGCGACGATCGCCACCTCGGCGAAGTAGCTGTCGCACTCGGCGGCGGTCAGCGGCGTGGCGGCGAAGCGCTGATAGCCCGTCAGAAAGCAGTGCACCTCGGCGACATGGACCCAGGTGAGCAGCTCAGGATCGTCGGCCCGGTAGCGGCGGCCGTCGGGCGCGGAGCCCCGGATCCGCAGGTGGATCCGCCGCACCGCCGCGATCGCCTGCTCGGCGGCCGCCGTCGAGCCGAGCGTGGTGGTGGTGACGAACCGTGCCGTCCGGTGCAGCCGCCCGGTCGGATCGGCCCGGAAGTCGGAGTGCGCGTCGACGGCGGCCATCGCCAGCGGGTGCAGCGACTGCAGCAGCAGCGCCGCGAAGCCGCCCACCAGCATCCCGGCCGGGTGCCCGTGCACCCGCCACACCACGCTGTCAGGACCGAACAGCCCGGCGTCCCCGGCCGGCCGGTCGTACCGCTCCAGATGCAGGTCGTCCCCGTGCACGGTGGCGTTGATCTCGTCCAGCAGCCGGGCGCGCAGCACGGCGACCGGCCTACGCCACCGGGCCGTACCGATTCCTGCCCCCACCGTGCCCACCCCTCGTCACCCGGACCGCCACAGTACCGAAGGGCTCCTCACCGCCCGCGTCGAGGCCGAACTGCGCAGCCGGGGCCGCGACGTGATCGCGGTCGATCTGCCCGGCGACGACGAATCCGCAGGGCTCTCGGAGTACACGGACGTGACCGTCGAGGAGATGCCCGGCGGGCACCTGGCCGCACTCAGTCGGCCCGTGGCTCTCACCGACTGGCTGGAGACCTACTGGGCCGAGGTCAACCTGGCCGCCTGAGCAGGGCCATGGGATCATCGACACGCCGGATGATGAGGCACCGTCAGAACCGGCAACCCTTCGAGAGGCACGACACGATGAGCACCGCCGACCGCCCCGATCACGGACCGTCCCCGGTCGACCACCGCGCCGCCGTCGCAACCGAGACCGCCCGGTTCGTGACGGCGCTCAAGGGCGCCGACCTGGCGACCCCGGTACCCAGCTGCCCTGGCTGGACGATGGCCGAGCTGGTCCGGCATACCGGCAGCGTGCAGCGCTGGTTCTCCGTCCTGCTGCGCGGGCGCATCCAGCAGCCCCCGCGCAGCCGCGACGTCGACCTGCGGCTGCCGGCGCGGGAGGACGGCTGGGCCGACTGGCTGGCCGACAGCGCGACCGAGGCGGCTGGCGCGTTCGCGGCCACCGACCCGGACACCCCGATGTGGGCCTGGGGCGCCGATCCCCACGCCCGGTTCTGGGCGCGCCGGATGCTGTTCGAGACCCTGCTGCACCGGGTCGACGCTGAACTGGCGCTGGGGATCCGGCCCGGGATCGACCGTGCGCTCGCGGTCGACGGCGTGGACGAATTCCTGGTGAATCTGCCTTTCGCCACCTCCTTCGCCCCCAAGGTGGCCAACCTCTGCGGCGACGGCGAGACCATCCGGTTCCGCTGCACCGACGGGGACGGCGACTGGCTGATCCGGCTTCGGCCCGACGGCTTCGGGCTCGACCCGGCCGGCGAAGGAGCGGACGCCGCCGATGCGACCGTCCGGGGAGCCGCAGCCGGTCTGCTGCTGCTCGTCTACGGCCGCCTGCCCCTCGACGCGGAGGCCTTCGAGCACACGGGAGACCAGGAGCTGCTGGCGCGCTGGTTCGCCAACTCCGAGTTCTGAGCGCGCGGTCGACCGCCTGACAACGGCGCTCGGCGGGTCTGCGTGACGGAGCCGTTCAGAAGGATCGCGCGGCCCAGTGCCGGCCGACGTCCAGGATTCGTCACAGGGGTCTGCGGGCTCTGGCGTCACCCGCCGGGATGCTGGCAGCGCGGCGTCGAGAGGGCGGGGCCAGCGGCAACCACTGCGCCCGCACACATGCCGCAGATCACCCGGGCCCGCTCTGTCGCGGCCTCGACGGCGAACGGCCCGGCCGGGACGAGGTAGTAGCCGGCGCTCGCCTCCTCGTCGCAGAGCTCACACGGATGTCGGGGGTTACGGCCGCAGCAGGCCCCAACTATGCTTCCCAGTAAGCCCACTGAGCGGTGATCAGGTCGCGATACCACGCGTACGACGCGCCCCCGGAGTACGCCGCTGAGTCCGCAACCCTCCGTAGCGTCGCGCTCACCCCGGGGTACGCAGTCGGCAGCTCTTGATCTCGCGGTCTCCGTCACCGGGTGTCACGATGGACGCGGGGGATTCGCCACGATCGGAGGCGGTCATGGGCCGGGACTACCACTTCCACTGTGAACACGCCGGCTGCTCCGTGACCGTCGGCGTCCACTTGGGGGGCGCCCGGGCGGTCGAGCTCCTGGTGGACGGCAAGGAGGTGGCGGCCACGGACGTCCACGGCCACCATGCTCAACTGCGGTCGCTGACCACGGTCCTTCCCACCCGACCCCCGCGACGGATTGACGTTCAGGTGGCACTGCCCGGCCCGGTCCGGGGAGAGCCGGCCAGCGTCCTGGTGGACAACGGCACCGAGTTCCCCATGCCCGAGCGGGAGGTACCTCGCAGGGCACGGCTGACAGAGGCTTCCTGGTACAGCTGAGCGTGTGTGGATCAGGCCGGTTCCGTGGCCGCGGCCGCGACCCGCCCGTCGCGTACTGCGGCCATCAGCGCCTGGTGGTCGCGCTCGTTCTGGTCGGCGTAACTCTCGGCGAACGTCGCCAGCGCACGGTCGAAGGCGTCGCTCCGTCCCAGGTAACCGGCGATCGCGATCCGGTCCCCGGACCGCGCGTGGGCGCGGGCCAGGGTGGTGCCGCAGAGCTCGCCGAACGCCCTCATTCCGTTCGGCACCATCAGTTCCGGCTCGGCGATGCCCTTCCAGTCCCGCAGCTGGCGGACGTAGAAGTCGCGGCGCCGGCCGTCGATCCCGTCGACCCGCTCCCAGCCGAGGAAGATGTCACTGGCGGCCTGCATCAGCCGCTGACCGGAGACCACCCGTTCGCCCTGGTTCTCGTACTCGCTCGCACCGACGTGGGCGGCGAGCACCGAGGTGTCGGCCTCCTTGGCCTGGAGGAACAGCGGGTCCTCGCCGTCCCGGCCGAGCAGCAGGATGATCCAGCAGCGGGTCCCGACGCTGCCGACGCCGACCACCTTGCGGGCCACGTCCGCCAGGCGGTGGTCCGCGAGCAGGGTGCGCCGGTCCGAGGAGAGGGTGCGGCCGTAGCGTTCGATCAGTTGGCGGAACTCGCCTTCGAGCACGCTGCGTTCGACGTCGGGAAGCAGGTCGGCGAGCGGAACGAGCAGCGGCGGGTCGGCGGCGATCCTGGCCTGCCCGTCCACCGTCTCGGTGAGCTTGTCGAAGGCCTGCAGGCCGTCGCGGGTCTTGGCCTTGGCCATCGCCCGGGCCAGGCGCTTGCGTCCTCGCTTGGCCAACTCCTCGCCGGACGCGGCCCGAAGGCGATCCTCGTCGATCCGGGCGTACCAGACGTCGAGGTTGCGCATACCCGCGAACCGGATCATCGCCTCGCGGTAGGAGCGTACGGTCGTCTGCACGATGTCGGCGCGTTCCGCGTCCGTGAAGTCGTTGGCCCGGGCCGCGATGACCATGCTGGCCGCCAGGCGTTTGACGTCCCACTCCCACGGGCCGGGCAGCGTCTCGTCGAAGTCGTTGATGTCGAACAGCAGCCGGCGCTCCGGCGAGGCGAGTAGCCGGAAGTTCAACATGTGGGCGTCACCGCACAGTTGGGCCCTGATTCCGGAGCTCGGGGTGCCGGCGAGGTCGGCGGCCATGATCGCGGCGGCGCCGCGGTAGAAGCGGAACGGCGACTCGGTCATCCGGCCGTACCGGATCGGGACGAGTTCGGGCACCCTGGTCGCCGACTGGCTCTCGAGGAGGTCCACCGGGTCGAACCGGGTCGCCGACGGCCGGTACTCGGCGTGGCTCGAACGTGGCACGTCGCGACGGGCCGCCTTCCCGCGGGCCGCTCGTTCCGCGGGCGTCTCGCCGGGTACGGTGCGGAGCGAAGCAGCAAGGTGTTCAGCCATCAGGACCCTCCAGACCGGCTTACCCGTGAACCGTTGTCGCCCCACGGGCTTCGGACGCTCCCGCCGGGAAGGCCATCGCCCCCGACGGGACCACGGCGCACGGCGGGCACAGAGTGCGCTCACTTCCGATCATCGCGGACGGCCCCGGTTCCGGCACGATCACCCGGCCCCGACACGGACGGGCTCACGGGGACACCGGCGTGGGAGCCGACGCCGGGGCGGGGGTTAGCCGGAGTGAGAGGACGTAGGAGACCACGACCGCGACGATCACGAGCGGCATCACGGTGATGCCCTCCGTTCCCAGGAGCAGCGTGGCCAGCAGTACCGCGGTCATCGGCAGTTTCAGCATCGCCACGCACATCGCTCCGACGCCCATCGCGAAGCCGGACGTCACGTCCAGCCCGGGGAGATGGGCCAGGGCCAGCCCGCCCGCGGCGCCCACGAACATCGACGGAAAGACCGGGCCGCCGCGGAAGGCGCCGAGGGAAAGGCTGTAGGCGATCGCCTTGCAGACCACAAGGATCGTCAGGGCGCCCGCCGAGTAGCCGGCCTGACCGGCCAGCAGCGGGCCGAGCGCGCTCTGGCCCGAGTACAGCACGTCGGACGCCTCCTTCCCCGTCCATTCGGCGTACACCAGCGCGGCCACTCCCACGAGCGCACCGGTCAGGACGGTGGCCACCACCCGCCGCCGCTCGACCCGAGCCTGCAGGAGCAGGGCCGTCCGACGGATCCCCGTCCCGAGGAGGGCCGCGGCCACCCCGATGGCGAGAGCCCAGCCGAACCCGGCAATGTCGGGCCGGTCGGCATGCGGCACCTGCTGAAGGACCAGCGAGTACTCGCCCAGGCCGGTCCACGACCCCAGACCGGTGAAGATCAACGCACCGACGCCGGCCGCGAGCAGGCCGGGCACCAGGACGACACCCATCAGCGCGCCACCGAGCCCGGCCGCCTCCATCAGGAGGAACGCGCCGAGCAGGGGGGAGCCGAGCAGCGTGCTGACAGCCGCGAAGCTCCCTGCGGCCCCCAGCACGGCACTCGCGTTCGGCTGGATGTCACGCTTCGCCGCCCGGACGGCGAACACCGCGAGGCCCCCGCCGAGCGCGATGAGCGGAGCCTCGGGCCCGAGCACCACCCCTGCTGCCAGCGACGCCACCGCCGCGAGCGCGATACCGGGCAGTTCCGACGCCGACGGCGCTCCCTTGGTGACCAGGCCCTCGGCCGGCTTGTGCCCGCCCGACCCCGGCAGGTAGCGGATGGTCAGCGCCACCAGCAGTCCGCCCACGGCGACCAGCGGGATCGGCCACCACGACGGCGTTCCGTCGAAGCCCAGACCCTTGGGAAGGTCGGTGTAGGTCAGCGACTGGAGTTCGGACACGAGGGCGAGGAAGCCGAACGCCGCCGCAGAGATCGGGATGCCGAGTAGCGCCGTCATCACCAGCAGCACCACGTACTTCCGGGTGCGGATCAGTGCGAACGGATCCGGTGCCGCGGCAGGCGGTCCGACGGGTGTGGTCGGCATGCTCATCGTCTCCTCGGCACCGAAAGGTCGTCTGAAACACGTCGGTCGACAAGCCTCAAGGCCGTCGTATCACGGCACGGTGGCATGCTCGGCGTCTCCGGTCCCCGACCGTCCGGCGATTCACCGAACGTCATTCCTGCGGCTCAACACCGCACCGGGACGCCCTACTGCCGGGCGGCCCGCTCGCGCCGGGCGCCCACCCGGCGCCAGATCTCCCGCTGACAGCGGAGCGTGCCGGTGCCCACCACGATCAGCACGACGATGTTGACCAGCAGCTGGATGAGCGAGCCCCAGGCCTCGCTCCAGCTCGCGAAGGCGACGGACACCGCGATGTCCGCCGCCGCCGGGATGGTCGTGACCGAGATGAACACGCCCAGAAGGGCACTCGTCCTCGCCTCGGTGAGCGAGACGATGCCGACGACCCCGGCCAGCCCCGCCACCGCGAACGAGAAGAAGTCGGGGGTGTTGATCAGGTGGGAGACCGGCCGCACACCGAGGCTGAACGCCTTCGACTCGAAGCCGAATCCGCGGATCAGCAGGCTGAAGAGGAACGTGATGACGATGGCCAGCAGGAAGCCCACGAGCAGCGCGAGCAGCCCCCGGCGGATCCGTCGGCCGTCACGCTGGTCGATGCCCAGCGCGATGCTGACGATGGCCCCGTACTCGGGGCCGACGACCATGGCGGCGACGATCAGGATCTGGGAGTTGGTGACGATCCCGACCGCGCCGATGAGACCGGCGACGACCAGGTAGAGGTAGAAGCTCGGCGCGTACGTCCCCCCGGCCCGGATCCGTGCCTCTACCTGGTCCCAGACGGGCGCGTGGGTGAGTGCACCGAGTCTGCGTGCCCCGGCCCCGGCGCGCCCGCCGACGAAGGCCATGTCCACCGGCTCGATGACGATGGAGCCCCGGCTGTCCAGGCGCAGCGCACGCAGGGCACGCAGGACGTCGTTCGCCGCGCCGGTCAGCACGTCGCAGACGAGGGCGTCGCCGTCCGGGTTGCGCGCCGCACCAGGGTGCACGATCAGGTTGAGGACGGAGGGGTCACCCGAAAGGAGATCGACGACCCGGTCGGTGAGGTCCGGCGGGCTCACCGCGCGGACATGGATCATGTCCAATCCTGAACCTCCACGAGATCCGGCATCCCGGCAAGCTGCCGGCCTCTGCAGGATCCCTCACGCAGACCGGTCTGCCACGGCAACGCCGCGCGCCGGATGTCCGGTTGGCCGCCGCAGCGGGCGCGTCCGATGGTCCTCGCCGATAGTGAAACCAAAGGACCGCTCTGACCTGGGGACACTCATGGACCGTTACCCTCCCATCGCCGAGCACGGCCTCATAGGCGACCTGCAGACCGCCGCACTGGTGACCTCGCGGGGCGTCGTCGACTGGTTCGCCGCACCCCGCTTCGACTCACCCAGCATCTTCGCCGCCCTGCTCGACCACGACCGCGGCGGCTACTTCCGGCTCGCGGACGTGGATCCGCAGGCCACCTGCAAACAGCTCTACTACCCGGACACCGCCGTCCTGGTCACCCGCTTCATGTCCCCCGACGGCGTCGGCGAGGTGATCGACTGGATGCCACCCAACACCAGCCGCACCCCGACCGACCGGCACACCCTGATCCGGACCGCGCGCACAGTGCGCGGCACCGTCCGCTTCGAGATGGAGTGCCGCCCGCGGTTCGACTACGGTCGGGCCACCCACGAACTCGACCTGCGGCCCGACTTCGCCGTCTTCCGGGCGCCGGGCGTCCAGGCGTACTTCCAGAGCACCTTCCCGGTGGAACGGGACGGCGACGACCTGCGAGGCTCCGTCACGCTCAACGTCGGCGAATCGGCGGCGGTCGTCCTGACCGTCTGCGACGCCGACGGCCACGCCCCGCCGCCGCCCACCGTCGACGGGACGACCCAACAGCTCTGGGACGCCGCCGACTTCTGGCAGAAGTGGGTGCACGGCTCCAACTACCGCGGCCGCTGGCCCGACATGGTCAACCGCTCCGCCATCACCCTCAAACTGCTCACCTACGCCCCCACCGGCGCACCGGTGGCCGCGGCGACCATGGGCCTGCCCGAACAGGTCGGCGGCGAGCGCAACTGGGACTACCGCTACACCTGGGTACGCGACGGATCCCTCTCCATCCGCGCCCTGCTCGACCTCGGCTTCGTCGAGGAAGCCACCGACTTCATGCACTGGCTCGGCGACCGCCTGCGCGAGTCGGCAGGCAGGGAGGGCGAGCCGCTGCAGATCATGTACCGGGTCGACGGCGAGCCGCTGTTGACCGAGGAGATCCTCGGCCATCTGGAGGGCTACCGCGGCTCCGCGCCGGTGCGGCTCGGCAACGCGGCCGCCGACCAGCTGCAGCTGGACATCTACGGCGAGGCGCTCTACGGCCTGTCGGAGGGGCACGAGATCGCCTCCCAGTCCGGCTACCGGGGCTGGAAGGTGCTCTCCCGCGGCCTGGACTGGCTGGCCGACTCCTGGGACCGGCCCGACGAGGGCATCTGGGAGACCCGCGGCGGACGCCAGGACTTCACCTACAGCCGGGTGATGTGCTGGGCCGCCTTCGACCGCGGCCTGCGCCTGGCCGCCGCCTTCAGCCGGCCCGCCGACACCGACCGGTGGACGAAGGCCCGCGACACCATCCTCGAGCAGGTCATGGAGCGCGGCTGGAGCGAGAAGGAGCAGGCCTATGTCCAGCACTACGGCGGCGATGCCGTCCTGGACGCCTCCCTGCTGCTGATGCCCCGCGTCGGGTTCGTCGCCCCCCGGGAACCGTCCTGGCTGTCCACCCTGGACGCGATGGACCGCACCCTGGTGTCCGACAGCCTCGTCTACCGCTACGACCCGGCCGCCTCCCCCGACGGCCTGCGCGGCTCCGAAGGCACCTTCAGCCTCTGCACCTTCCTCTACGTCGACGCGCTGGCTCGGGCCGGGCGTCTGCGGCCCGCCCGGTACACCTTCGAGAAGATGCACACCTACGCCAACCATGTCGGTCTCTTCGCCGAGGAGGTGGGCCCCAGTGGCGAGCAACTCGGCAACTTCCCGCAGGCGTTCACCCACCTGTCGCTCATCATGGCGGCCTGCACCCTGGACCAGGCCCTCGACCAGCAGCGTGACTGACAAGACATCAGGAGCGGTGAGTATGCAGACACAGAACCGGCCGGGCCACCCCTTACGCCAGAGCCATGACGAGTTCACGGCCCTCTACCGGCAGCTGAAGCAGTCGGCCGTCGGAGGCGCCCGGGGGGCGTTGGCCACCATCACCCCGGAGCACGTCCGGGGCGCGGCCGGCGAGGTCCGCCTCGGCCGGACGGTGACGATGGCCGCACCGGTGGAGACCGAGCCGGCCCCCGACAACCCGCAGCCCGCCGGCCACCGGCTCACCAGCGCGCCGGAGGCCGTGGCCGACGCCGGCGGACTGCACTTCGCCACCGACCAGTTCAGCATGAACGTCCACGGCGATGCCGACAGCCACCTCGACGCCCTCTGCCACGTCGTCTACGACGGCACCCTGTACGGCGGCATCCCCGCCACCACCGTCACCACGGACGGTGCCACCGCGCTCTCCGTCGAGATCGCGCGCGACGGCATCGTCGGCCGCGGTGTCCTGCTCGACATCCCGCGGCTGCGCGGCGTGCCGTGGCTGGAGCCCGGTGACCACGTCACCGCGGACGACCTGGCCGCCGCCGAGGGGGCGCAGCACGTCCGGGTCGGTGAGGGCGACCTGTTGTTCGTCCGGGTCGGCCACCGTCGGAGACGGACCGAGGCCGGCCCCTGGGACGCCGCACACAGCCGCGCCGGGCTCCACCCGGACGCGGTCGAGTTCCTCGCCGAGCGCCGGGTGGCCGTCCTCGGGGGCGACGGCAACAACGACACGGCCCCCAGCGTCACGGACGGCGTGGACTTCCCCGTCCACGTGCTGGGGATCCACGCGCTCGGGCTGCACCTCCTCGACTACCTCCAGTTCGAGGATCTGGCGCCGATCTGTGCGCAGGAGGGCCGCTGGTCGTTCCTCTGCGTGATCGCACCACTGCGACTCCCCCAGGCGACCGGCTCACCCGTCAACCCCATCGCGATCCTCTGACCCGTCCGTCTCCACCGGCAGAACCCCCGCTTCCGACGACAGCAAGGTGGCCGCCATGGCCGACGACCAGCAGTACGACGTCATCATCATCGGTACCGGCGCGGGCGGCGGCACACTCGCCCACCGCCTCGCCCCGACCGGAAAACGCATCCTGATCCTGGAGCGCGGCGGCTATCTCCCCCGCGAGCGGGACAACTGGGAGTCCACCGCCGTCTTCGTCAGGGGCAAGTACCGGGCCCCCGAGTTCTGGTACGACAAACACGGTGACCAGTTCCCGCCCGAGGTCAACTACTACGTCGGCGGGAACACCAAGTTCTACGGCGCCGCACTGTTCCGCCTGCGCCCCGAGGACTTCGGCGAGATCCGCCACCACGGCGGCCTCTCCCCCGCCTGGCCGATCCGCTACGAGGACCTGGAGCCGTACTACACGCAGGCCGAACACCTCTACCTCGTGCACGGCCACCACGGGGAGGACCCGGGCGAGGGGCCGGTCAGCGCCCAGTACGCCCACCCACCGGTGCAGCACGAACCGCGGATCCAGCAACTCAGCGACGACCTGGAGAAGCACGGCCTGCACCCCTTCCACCTGCCCATCGGCGTCAACCTCACCCAGGACGCCAAGGGCGGCGCGACCCACGACAGCGTGTGCATCCGCTGCAACCGGGTCGACGGTTTCCCCTGCCTGGTCCGCGGCAAGGCCGACGCCCAGGTGATCTGCGTCGAGCCGGCGTTGGAGCACGACAACGTCCGGATGGTCACCGGCGCCAACGTCCGGAAACTGGAGACCGACCCCACCGGACGCACCGTCACCGGCGTGGTGGCGGAGTTGGAGGACGGCTCCGAGGCGCGCTTCCGCGGCGACATCGTCGTCGTCGCCTGCGGAGCGGTGAACTCCGCCGCGCTGCTGCTGCGTTCGGCCGGTGAACAGCATCCCCGCGGCCTGGCCAACAGCTCCGACACCGTCGGCCGCAACTACATGCGACACAACAACCTTGCCCTGATGGCGGTTTCCAGAGAACCGAACGACACGCAGTTCCAGAAGACCCTCGCGCTGAACGACTGGTACCTGGGCGCCGACGACTGGGAGTTCCCGCTCGGCGGCATCCAGATGCTCGGCAAGTCCGACTCCGACCAGATCAAGGGCGAGGCACCCCACTGGGTCGGCCTGGCCTCGCCCGACATGCCCTTCGAGGTGCTCGCCCACCACGCGGTCGACTTCTGGCTCTGCGGCGAGGACCTCCCGCAACCGGGCAACCGCGTCACGCTCGACGACAACGGCGACATCCACCTCGCGCTGGACGAGAAGAACAACATCGAGGGGCTGAAGCGGCTGCAGCACAAGCTGCACGGCATGCTGGGCAAGCTCGGCATGCATCCGCACCATCTGCTCCCCCACAGCCTCTACCTGCACAAGGGCATGCCGATCGGCGCCACCGCACACCAGGCCGGCACCGTCCGCTTCGGCACCGACCCACAGACCTCCGCGCTCGACGTCGACTGCAAGGCCCACGACCTCGACAACCTCTACGTCGTGGACACCAGCTTCTTCCCGAGCATCGGCGCCGTGAACCCGTCGCTCACCGCCATCGCCAACGCGATGCGGGTCGGTGACCACATCGCCGAACGCATCCGCTGAGCAGCATCCGCACCGTCGCCCCGGCTGGGACGGCGCACGCAGCGGGCGAACCGGCCGAATGCCTTCGTGGTCACACGTGGGTGTTCGGCCGGATGTCCGCTAAAGCGGGGACTTGGGCGGAGGTGTCAGCAGGATGGCGATGTCGCCGCCGTTCGGCGTGGGCGTGGTGGCCCCGGTGACCGCGGAGAGCTGCCCGTCCGGCCGCACCAGGAACAGCAGGTCGTGTCCGGCGGGGATGCCGCCGTCGACCCGGTAGCTGACAATCCGGGCACCGCCCGCGTACCGGCGAGCCAGTTCGGGCCGGCTGAGGCCCTGGCCGAACAGCGCCTCGCTGCCTGTGAAGGGGGCGACCACGCCGTGGCTGCGGGTGGGCGGCGCCAGACGGTGGACGGGGCCCTCCGCCGTCTCCTTGAGGGTCATCAACGCGAGAGCGTTGAAGTCGTCCTCGTCGGTGAGCAGGAGCACATCGGTGATGCCTTCCAACTCGGCTCCGGCACCGGTGGCGGCGGCGAGCAGTTCGCCGGGGGCCAGGTCGAGCCCGCCGTCCGTGATGCTCTGGCGCTGGCGGTCGAGGCCTGCCCACATGAGCACGTCCAGGCCCGCCGAGCGCAGGGCCTGCCCCAGCTCGACCACCCAGGGGTCGCCGCCGACCAGGAGCGGCCGCGACCGCGCCGAGCGGCGCACATCGAGCCACCGGGCCACCGGGAGCGCCGTCAGGCCGTACACCATGACGGTGGCGACGATCACCACGAAGGTGGCCGGAAGGATCTTCTGCGCGCCCCCGATGCCGGCCTGGACCAGGGAGACGGAGAAGGTGGAGGCGGTGGCTGCGGCGACGATGCCGCGGGGGGCCATCCAGCCGATGAACCAGCGCTGCGGGTACGGTACGTCGGTGCGGGCGGTGGAGAGCAGCGCCACCAGGGGTCTGACCACGAGGACGAGGGCGGCGACCAGACCGAGGGCGGGCAGCGCCACGTGGCGCAGGGACTGCGGGGTGACGGTGGCCGAGATGGAGATGAACAGCACACCGATGATCAACGAGACCAGGGTCTCGAAGAAGGGCCGGCGGGCGGGCATGTCCAGCCCCGGCAGGTTGGCCAGGGCCATGCCCATGACGACGGCGGCGATGAGGCCGGTGTCGTCCCGGAAGGCGTCGCAGGCCGCTGCCACCGAGACCACCGCGGCGAGCTGCACCGTCGTGCCGAGCGTCTCGCCGAGGCTGAGGTGACGCAGCAGCAGCCAGAGCACCGCGGCTCCGACGGCCCCGCCGGCCAGTCCGACCGCCGCGCTGGCGCTGAACTGGGCCAGCTGGCTGCGCACTCCTTCCTGCTCGCCGGCCAGGACGCCGTGGAACACGATCGCCCCGAGGATGCCGCCGATCGGATCGATCAGGGAGCCCTCCCAGACGAGGATGCGCTGCAACCGTTCGGCCGGGCGGACGAAGCCCAGCAGCGGGAAGGCGGGGCCCAGCAGCTTCTCGGGGTTCACATCGTCGGTCAGCGCACCCGCGACGAATCCGGCCGGCAGCAGCAGCAGGATCGCCGGAATCCGCAGCAGGCTCGCCAGCAGCTGGGAGCCGACGGCAAGGGCCACGATCAGTCCGATGCCGACCAGTACCTGACTCGATGTCATTGCAGCTGCTCCTTGGATGCCGTCCCAACCGACAAGCTGACAGCTGCTCCTACCGTGATCAGGGGAAGGCCGGGGACCATCGTCGCCGCCCGTCGCGGTCAGCCGTCATTTCGCGACGTCCTCGTCGGCGAGCGGTTCCAGCACGCCGTGGGTGTCGAGGCGGTACAGCACGACGAGCGCGGGGCCGATCAGCACGAGGGCGACGGCCGCCACGATCAGCATCCACTGGAGCGTCGCGCTCGCGCCTGCGCCCTGCTGGACGGTCAGCGAGGTGGGCACCAGGTAGGGCCGCTGGGCGAATCCCCAGGCGGCGACCAGCAGCGCCACGACGGCCACCGAGCTGTACCGCGCCCATCCGGCGGCCGTGCCCGCGACCAGCCACGCCGTGACCGCCAGCGCCACCACGGCGACGATGACCAGGACGAGCCCGACGCCGTGGGTGAGCCCGTGGTGGACGTACGAGGCGTGCGGGTCGGTCACGGTCAGACCGATCACGCCGATCACGAGCAGGGCGGCGCTGCTGATCCAGGCGCGGAGCCGGAAGTAGCCGACGAGGTCGTGGGCGCCGAAGCGGCGGGCGTCCACGGTGAGGAACACCGCGCCGAGGAAGGCGGTGGCCGCCACGGTGAGCAGGCCGGCCATGATCGAGGTGGTGTTGGCCCAGGCATCGGCCGAGGCGGTGGTGCCGGGTGCGACCCGCCCCGAGGCCACACTGCCGATGACGACGCCCAGGAAGAACGGCGTGAGCAGCGACGAGACGGCGAACACGGCACCGTAGATGCGGCGTTCGGCCAGCCGCCGGGTGGGCTTGCGCAGGGCGAACCCGGCCCCGCGCAGGACCATGCCGACAACGGCGAGCGCCAGTGGGAGCCAGAGCGCGGTGAACACCGTCTGGAAGAACACCGGAAAG
The DNA here is from genome assembly GCF_054049135.1 of Kitasatospora sp. P5_F3. NCBI lineage: Bacteria > Bacillati > Actinomycetota > Actinomycetes > Kitasatosporales > Streptomycetaceae > Kitasatospora > Kitasatospora sp. P5_F3. The sequence goes on from NZ_JBFUMY010000011.1 coordinate 162,128, forward strand.
CCGGTCCACATCAGGACCAGCACGAAGATCAGCCAGACGTTGTTGACCTCCCAGACCGGCGCCATGGCGTGGTCGATCAGCCAGCGCGGGCGCTTTCCGCGTTCGGCGCCGCCGGCCAGAAGGTCCCAGAACCCGGCGCCGTAGTCGACGCCGCCGCCGCACGCGTAGGCGGCGATCGCGAGCAGCAGGATCCAGGAGACGACATTCGCGGTCACTGCTCGCTCCCGGGTGCTCGGTGGGTGCCCGGGCCACTGGCGGCCGGTTCCGGGCGCGGTCCGTACGGCGTGTCGGTCTCCGGACCCTCGGCGAGTTCCTGCGCGGAGCCGGAGTCGGCAAGCCGCCATCGGCTGCGCATCTTCAGCACCACGCCGAGGAACGCGCCGAAGACCAGTACGTAGACGGTGACGACGATGCCGAACATGGTCCACAGCGAGCCGGCGGAGGTGGGGGTGACCGCCTCGGACACCCGCATGTTCTGGTAGACGATCCAGGGTTGCCGGCCGACCTCGGTGGTGATCCAGCCGCACTCCACGCAGAGCACGCTGGCGACGCCGGCGAGCGCGGCGCAGCGGAAGAACCAGCGGGACTTCGGCAGGTCGCGGCGCCGCCACCAGCACCAGGCGTACCAGAGGGCGAGCAGGATCAGGACGCTGCCGACGGTCGCCATGATGTCGAATGCCCAGTGCACGATGGTGGCCTGGGTCGCGGTGGGGCGGTCGTCGGCCGCCACCGAGGTGAGGCCGGAGACCTGCGTGTCCGGCTTGAACCCGGCCAGGATGGAGTCGAGTTGGGGGATCTTGAGGCCGCCCTTGACGCTGCCGTCCTCCTGAAGGCGGCCGAACAGGTACTCCGGCACGTGGGTGTCGGTGTCCCAGACCAGTTCGGCGGCCGCGAACTTGACCGGCTGCTTGTGGAAGATCTGCCGGGCGATGTTGTCGCCGAGGAAGAACTGCAAGGGGGTGAGGATCGCCGCGATGGTGAACGGCACGGTGAAGCCGAGGCGGTGATAACGGTCGCGGCGGCCGCGCAGCCAGCCCACCGCGTAGACGCCGGCCACCACGTAGCCGGCGGTGAGGAACATCGCGACGGCGAAGTGCCAGTACTGCGGGCCGAACATGGGGGTGAAGATCGCCTGTTGGACACTGACGTTCACGGGTTTGCCGCTCGCGTCGAGGGTGAAGCCCTGAGGGGTGTTCATCCACGCGTTGGCGGCGATGATGCCGAAGGCGCCCATCAGGGCCGCGAGCGGCAGCGGCGCGCCGAGCCAGAAGTGCGTCCACGGCTTCAACCGGCGCCAGCCGTACAGGTAGATCGCGATCAGGATCGCCTCGAGGAAGAACGCCCAGGCCTCCACCCCGAACCCGAGACCGAAGACGTCCCCCCAGCGGCCCATCAGACCCGGCCACAGCAGGCCGAACTCGAAGGACAGCACGGTGCCGGTGACGATGCCGACGGCGAACTGGACGGCCATCACGGCGGACCACCGGCGGGCCAGCAGAAGCGCGACGGGGTCGGCCTTCCGCAGCCCCCGGTAGTGCATCACCAGTGTGATGAAGGGCAGCGCCACGCCCAGTGGCACCAGCAGGATGTGGGAGGCCAGGGTGAACGCCATCAGCTCCCGGGCAGGCAGCAGCTGCGCGGGGGTGTTCGCCAGGAGGTGTGCGGCGGTGCTCATGCGGGCCTCGATGGTTCGTGCCGGCTGACCCGCGGGTTCAACCGGTGGACCGGACGGGGAGAGGGCTTGCGCGGCGGCGGTGCGGTCAGCCTCCGGTGGCGAAGCCTGGGAAGAGGGTCATTCCGCCGTCGACGTACAGGGTGGCGCCGACGACGTAGTCCATCAGGTCGGAGACCAGGACGGTCACCGCGTTGGCGATGTCCTCCGGGTCGCCGACCCGGCGGTAGGGAATCAGCCGTAGGAGGTCGGCCTCGGCCTCGGGAGTGTCCCAGGCGGACTTGTTGATCGGGGTGCGGATGGCGCCTGGTGCCACGGCGTTCACCCTGATCCCCTTCGGGGCGAGTTCCTGCGCCAGGGTCTGCATCAGCATCAGGACGCCGCCCTTCGACGCGGCGTAGTTCACGTGGCCCGACCAGGGGATGATCTGGTGGACGGAGCTCATACAGACGATCTTGCCTGCCGAGCGGGACACCTCCGGAACGACGCCCCGGCGGACGAACTCCTTCGCTGCCTCGCGGGCACACAGGAACTGGCCGGTGAGGTTGACGTCCAGCACCTTCTGCCACTGCGCGACGGTCATCTCGGTGATGGCGGCGTCCCGCTGCAACCCGGCATTGGCCACCATGACGTCGATCGTGCCGAACTCCTCGACCATCCGCGCGACCATCGCGACGACCTGGTCCTCCTGGGAGACGTCAGCCTCATGGGCGTACGCCCGCACACCGTAGGACTTGATCTCCTCGACCACCTCCTCGGCTGCCTCCGGGCCGAAAACGTAGTTCACGACCACGTCGGCGCCCGCACGGCCGAGACCGATCGCGGTCGCCTTGCCGATGCCGGAGTTCGCCCCGGTCACCAGGGCCTTCTGTCCCTGGAGGATGGGCGGAACCGGCCGCCGCCCCTCGTCCACAGCTGAGGTCACTGATCTCTCCCGTCACTGGCCGCAAACCGACACCGGACAACACTCGTCGGCAGCGCCCGGTACGAGGACGGACGGCTCGCACTACTCGGCCATTCGGGGCGGCGGTGTCCCTCGAACGGCGCAGCACAGCCCCCTCACCCGCCGCGGTCGGACGCTCCACTCAGGCAGCCGGTGGGGTCACTACGTTCTCCAAGGGCTCGCCCGCGAGGAAGCGTTCCAGCTGGGTGCGGATCAGGCGCAGGGCCCGAGGCAGGAAGGCGGAGCTGTTGCCGCCCACGTGGGGTGTGATCAGGGTGTTGGGAGCCTGCCAGAGAGGGTGGCCGGCGGGCAGCGGTTCTGGGTCGGTGACGTCGAGTGCCGCGGCCAGCCGACCGCCCCGCAGCTCGGCGAGGAGCGCGCCGGTGTCCACGACGGCGCCGCGGGCCACGTTGACCAGCAGAGCGCCGTCCTTCATAGCGGCGAGGAAAGCCGCGTCGACCAGCCCTCGGGTCTCGTCGGTGAGCGGGACGGTCAGGACCACGACGTCGGCGCGTGGCAGCAGGTCCGGGAGGTCGGCGAGGGCGTGCACCGGCCCACGGGCTGCTGTCCTGGCACTGCGGGCGACCCGCAGCACATTGCACTCGAACGGCACGAGCCGCTCCTCGACGGCCGCACCGATCGAGCCGTGGCCGACCAGCAGCACCGTGCGGTCGGCGAGCGACGCGAACGAACCGCCCTGCCAGGAAGCGGCCTCCTGCGCCCGGACGAAGCCCGGCACGCCGCGCAGCGACGAGAGCACGAGGGTGAGTGCGAGCTCGGCCGTGCTCGCGTCGTGGACACCCCTGGCGTTGCAGAGCGCCACACCCGTCGGCACGGCGGGCAGCAGTTCCTCGACGCCCGCCGACAGGCTCTGCACGACCCGCAGCCGGGGCATCCGGGCGAGCAGCGGGACGGCGGCCGACGTGTAGGTGTAGGGGACGACGAAGAACTCCACCTCGTCGAGCACCCGCCGGGTCGGCCCCTCACCCCGGCCGTCCCACACCGCGGCCGCCACCTCCGGCAGGCCGCCCACCTGCGCGGTCGGGTAGGGAAGCAGGATCTTGGCCGGGGAACCGCCGGGCACGGCGCTTGAGTGGCTCATGCAACGATCTCAACAGCGATCACTGCCAGCGGCAAACCCCTCGACCGATCGGAGCGGTCGGCCCCTGCACCACAGCAGGGAGTAGCCACTGCCGCCGCCCCGGTGGCGCCGCGCGCATGATCTCCTGGAAGGGCTGTCCAGCTCAGGCGCGACCAGGGAGAGACGCTGTGGAGACATCGGGACCGGCACCGACCATCGTAGTGATCATGGGTGTCTCCGCCTCGGGCAAAACCACCCTGGGCCGGCTCCTCGCCGAGCGACGCGACGTGCCCTTCGTGGAGGGCGACGACTTCCATCCGGCGGCGAACATCGCCAAGATGGCTGCCGGACACGCACTCGACGACGAGGACCGCGAGCCATGGCTGCGGAGCCTGGCCGAGTGGATCCGGGGCACCACCCGCGCCGGAGTCGGTGCCGTCATCTCATGCTCCGCCCTCAAACGGGAGTACCGGGATGCTCTCCGAGCCGCCGGCCCGGGCATCTGGTTCCTGTACCTGAGCCTGGACCGGGAGGTCGCGCGCACCCGCATCACCCGCCGCGCCGGGCACTTCATGCCGGCCGCACTCCTGGAGTCGCAGTACGACGTCCTGGAACCGCTGCAGGCCGACGAACCCGGGCTGACCGTCGACGCGGACGCTGACATCGACGCCGTCCTCGGACAGGTCCACGGCGCCGTCGCACACTTCGAGGCACCGAATCAGGCATGAGACGGGCGACCGTGCGCAGGGCGGCCGAGCTGCGGCGGCTTAGGCCCGGACGTGACCCTGCTGCTCACCGTGGACACCGGCCGGGTGCCCGTGCACCCGTGCCCGCCCCCTCGTCACCCTGGGCCACCGCAGTACCCGGCCTGCCGGCCGGGCCCCCGCCCGCCCGGGTGGCGCTCAGTGCGCGGCAGTGACGTTCTTGACCAGGGCCTTCGTGAGCTCCACCCCGGCGCCTCCGGTGGACTTCTGGTCGTTGTAGAAGGTCGTCACCACCACGCTGCCGATCCGGGCGGCCACCGCCGTGCTGCCCCCGGTCCAGTCCGGCGAGGTGAGGACCGCCTGGAACGCCTCGTCCCCGACGCCGGGCAGGCTCTTCAGGGTGACGGTCACGGGGAACTTCTGGCCGTTCTGCTCCCAGGTGAAGGTGTGGCACGCGGTGAGGACCTGCTTGAGGCTGGCCATCACCGTCTGCGCGTCCTTGCCCCGGTATGCCTCGAGCTCCTGGGCGAACATGTCCTGCGAGTCGTCCATGTAGTCGTTCTGCGCGAAGGACGCGCTGCTGATCCCGGCCACCCCGACCCAGTCCGAGCCGTTGAGCATGTCGCACGCCTTCTCGGCCGGGACGGCGGAGGGCGAGAGCGGCGGGTTGAAACCGTCGGCGGTGTTCCGGCTGCCGCTGGGGTCCAGCCGGAGCTGCTGGGGAAGCGCGCCGGCCGGCAGCAGCATGGCGTTGAGCTTGGTCCCGTTGGGCAGGCCGTCGGTGCCTGCGGCCGGTCCGGGGATCGGCGCGGCGGACGATCCGCCGGCGGATGCGGAGGGGGCCGCCTGGGCGTCCGAGTGGCCTGCGGTTGCCGGGGAGCAGGCGCCGAGGCCGAGGATCGCGCCGGCGCTGCAGGCGAGGAGGGCGGTCCGGCGGAACAGTTGCGACATGAGAGGTGTGCACCTTTCGAACGAGAAGACCCAGTGAGTGGCGCGCCAATAACAACATGCGCTGTGAACCGCGTCAACACGCGATCTCTCCGTGAGGAAGGTTGTAAGATCGGGCGCAGTCATCGTGTCGCCAGGGGAGGGCCACTCAGTGCCGGAGAACAGAACAGAAGTCACCGCCGCCGGGATCGCCCGGTTCGCCGGCGTCGGCCGCGCTGCGGTCAGCAACTGGCGGCGCCGGCACACCGACTTCCCCAGGCCCGTCGGCGGCACCGACACCAGCCCGGTCTTCGAGCTGGCCGAGGTGGAGCAGTGGCTCCGCCACCAGGGCAAGCTGGACCAGGTCCCGCTGCGGGAACGCGTCTGGCAGCAGGTCGAACAGGACCCGGGCGGAGCCGCGACCGCGCTGCACCTGGTCGGCGCCGTCCTGCTGCTGCACGACCGGCCGGCCCCGTGGCGGCAGCTGCTCACCGCGGACGACAGCCGCCTCGGCCGCGAACTGCCCGACCTGCTCGCCGAGGCGCTCCGCACCCGGCTGGGCGAGGACCACCCGGTGCCCGTACCGGACGGGCCCGGGCTGACGGAGCGGCTGGCCCTGGTACGCGGCTGCGCGGAGCTCGCGAACGAACTGGGCGCCGATCAGGCGTACGAGTTCCTGATCGGCCGTCATCTGGAGTCGGGGCCCCGTCAGTACACCCTGACCCCGGCACCGCTGTCCGACCTGATGGCCGACCTCGCCGGCCCGGCCGACCTGGTGCTGGACCCCGCCTGCGGTTTCGGCGGCCTGCTCCGGGCATGTGGCCCCACCGCCGCCGTGGTCGGCCAGGAGGCCGATCCGGACCTGGCCGCACTGACCGCGCTCCGGCTCGCCCTGCACACGGACGCCTCGGTACGGATCCGGGTGGGCGACAGCCTGCTCGCGGACGCGCACACCGGCCTGCGCGCGGACGCCGTGCTGTGCCACCCGCCGTTCAACGAGCGTGCCTGGGGACACGAGGAACTCGCCTACGACCCCCGGTGGGAGTACGGGCTACCGCCGCGGACCGAGTCCGAGCTGGCCTGGGTGCAGCACGCCCTCGCCCGTCTGCGTGACAACGGCTCGGCGGTGCTGCTGATGCCGCCCGCGACGGCGTCCCGCCGGTCGGGCCGCCGGATCCGGGCGGACCTGCTGCGGCGGGGCGCACTCCGGGCCGTCGTCGCCCTGCCCGCAGGGGTGGCCCCGCCGTTCGGGATCCCGCTGCACCTGTGGGTGCTGCGCCGGCCCGGGGCGGCGGCCCCGCAGCCGCAGCAACTGCTGGTGGTGAACGTCGCGGACCGGACGGACGGTCAGGACCGGCTGCCCTGGCCGGAGTTGCGCAGCACGGTGCTGGCGGCCTGGCACGCCTTCGACCGGGACGGCTGCGCACCGGACCAGCCCGGCGTCTGCCGTACCGTCTCCCTGGTCGACCTGCTGGACGACGACGTGGACGTGACCCCCGCCCGGTACCTTCCGCCGCTGGCACCGGGCACCGGCGCGGCGGGCCTGGACGGGATCCACCACCGGCTGACCGATGCCTTGCGGCGAGCCGGGGAACTGGCACCGACCGCCGGCCCGCAGAGCGCTCCCGCGCACTGGGCGATGACGAACCTCGGCGAACTGGCCCGCACGGGAGCCCTGTTGATGCGGGCCGGCGGGCCCGGGGCCGGCCCGGCCGGCAGCCCCTCGGTGCTGACCGAGCACGACATCGTGACGGGCGGCGCACCGTCCGGCGTACTGCCCGAGGGCGAGCCGGAGGACCCGGTGCTCGTCCAGGCCGGGGACGTGGTGGTCCCGGTGCTCGGCCAGGGCGCCACCACCCGGGTGATCGACGATGCCACGGCCGGTGCCGCGCTGGGCCGCAACGTGTACCTGCTGCGACCCGACCCCGCCGTGCTGGATCCGTGGTTCCTCGCCGGGTTCCTGCGCGGCACTGCGAACAACCGGCAGGCCAGCAGCTTCACCTCGTCCGCGTCCCGGCTCGACGTCCGCCGGCTCCAGGTGCCCCGGCTGCCGCCGTCCGACCAGCGGCGCTACGGCGAACGGTTCCGCGCCGTCGCGGCCTTCGAGGAGGCGTCCCGGCTGGCCGCCGGACTGGGCGAGCTGCTCGTCCAGGGCCTGTACGACGGGCTGACCGACGGCAGTGCGAGCCCACCGTGAGCGCGGCGGACGGGCGGCGGCGGGATCGGTAGGCTGACCCCGGCATCCGCCGCCCGCCCGCCGCCGACCAGGAGTCCAGCCATGTACGGCCCCGTCCCGACACCGCCGGCGCGTCGACGTGCCGTCCGGGCGGGGATCATGCTGCTGCGGATCCTCCTCGCGGCCGTTCCGGTGCTGAGCCTGGGCTTCCTGTCCTGGATACCCATGCTGCTGCTGGCGCTCGTGCACCGCCGCCGCCGCGACTGGCTGCTGTTCACCGGGTCGGTGGCGGCATCCCTCGGCGGCATGGTGCTGGTCGGGCCCGAGGGCGGGGACGAGCTGCGGACCGCCGTCGGGATGGCGCTCCTGCTCGGGGGCGCTGTCGCCGTCTCGGCGTACTTCCTCGCCGTCGACCTGAGCCCGCGACAGGCACCCGGCGCGGCCCGACCGGCGGGCCTACCGCCCGTCCCGCCGGCACCGCCCGGCTACCCGCCCCTCGGTGTGCCGCGCCAGGACCGGATCGGGGAAGTCCGGGCCGGTCTCGACGAGTTGAGCGCCTACCTCCGGCAGCAGGACGGGTCGTGAGGGGCCGGCTCGTCGCCGGGCGCTACGAGCTGGCGACGCTCGTCGGGCAGGGCGGCATGGGCCAGGTGTGGGCGGCGCACGACCGCACCCTGGACCGGCAGGTGGCCGTCAAGCTGCTTCGGCCGGACCGGATTCCGGGTTCCGAGCAGTCCGCCGAGCTGCGGCGGCGATTCGCCCGGGAGTGCCGGATCACCGCCCAGGTCGACCACCCGGGGCTGGTCACCGTGCACGACGCCGCGAGCGACGGTGACGATCTCTGCCTGGTGATGCAGTACGTCCACGGTGCGGACCTGGCCGATCACCTGGCCGAGCAGGACCCCTACCCGTGGCAGTGGGCGGTCGCCGTGGTGGCGCAGCTCTGTCCGGTGCTGGCCGCCGTGCACGCGGTGCCGGCCGTGCACCGAGACCTCAAGCCGCGCAATGTCATGATCCGCCCAGACGGCACCCTGGTCGTGCTCGACCTCGGCCTCGCCGCCCTGCTGGACACCGACACCACCCGGCTCACCCTCACCGGCGCACCCATCGGCAGCCCCGCGTACATGGCACCCGAGCAGGCGATGGGCGATCAGGTCGGCCCGCGCACCGACCTCTACTCGCTCGGCGTGATCCTGCACGAACTGCTCAGCGGCACCGTCCCGTTCACCCGCTCCTCGCCCCTCGGGGTGCTGCACCAGCACCTCCACGAGCCGCCCCCGCCACTGCGCCGGACCCGGCCCGAACTGCCGGAGCCGCTGGAGACGCTGGTCCTGCGGCTGCTCGCCAAGGACCCGAAGGACCGGCCGGCCGACGCGGCAGAGGTCTACCGGGCACTGGAGCCCCTGCTGCCCGGGCCGGCCTCGTACCCCGTCGACGGCCCCGGTGCGCCGATGGATCCGACCCGGCCGTTCCGGCAGCCGTACGCGCCCTGGCACCACGCGCCGCCGCGCCCGCCGCTGCCACCCGCCCCGGTCCCGCATCCCGCACCGTCCGCGCCGAACCCGGGGACGGCCGCCATCGCCGCCGCCGTCGAGGAGGCCGGCCGACTGCTGGACACCGGCCGGATCACGCAGGCCGTCGAGGTGCTCGGCGCCGCACTGCCCACCGCCGTGGAGACCCACGGCCGGCACTCGCCGGTCGTCCTCATGCTGCGCAAGCAGTACGCGGCCACCCTGCTGGAGGCCGGCCGGTTCCAGGCCGCGCTCGCGGAGCTGCGGCTGCTGGCCGAGCAGTCCGCCACCGAGGCCGGTCCGGCCGCCCCGCAGACCCTGCGCTTCCGCGTCGAGGCCGCGCAGTGCCTGGAACACCTCGGCGACCACGCCACCGCGCTCGCCGAGTACCGCTCCCTGCTCCCCCACCTGGACCGGCTCGCCACCGCCGACCCGGCACTCGCCCTGGAGACCCGCCACCGGACGGCACACCTGCTCCTGCGGACCGGCGACCGCCCCGAGGCCCGCATGCTGCTGAGCCGGCTCCTCCCCGACGCCGAACACCGTCTCGGCCCCCACCATCCAATCGCCTCCGAAGCGCGCCGCGCTCTGGAGTGGCTGGACCGACCGACCGGCTGACCGGGGTACCTGGCGGGTCTTAGTTTGCGTACCCGTATCTATAGGGGCTCCGCATTGTTCCGGCCGGTCCCGGCGGTGAGTCTTACAGGAAGAAAGGCTCACCCCCACACCCCTGGAGCCTGAGATGCTCGCCACCGTCACCCCCACCGCCACCATCGCCCCCACCGCCGTCCTCGGCCACAGCAGAACATCCGCCTGCACGATGCCCACCGTCCCCACCTCGGTGCCCGCCCTGCGGCATTTCGCCCGGGCATCGGCGCGGCGCTGGGACGTCCCCGTGGACATCGTCGAGGCACTGGAGCTCGTCGTCACCGAACTGGTCACCAACGCGGTCCGGCACAGCGGCGGCCCGGACGTGACCCTGCTGCTCACCGTGGACACCGGCACACTCACCGTGCACGTCATGGACAACGGCCGCTGGCGGGCCCGAACGGCCACCCGCGGCGGCGACCCGTACGTCGTCGACGACCCGGCCTGCGGCGGCCGGGGCCTGCAACTGGTCGAAGAGTACGCCGACAGCTGCGCCCTGTGGCGTACGGTCGGCGGCACCCGGGTGGAGGTGGGGTTGTCCCTCGCCCGGGTACCGGCCGCGCGGGCGCCGGAACACCTGTACTGAGCCTCCTCGGGGCCGTCGGTTCCCGCCCGCTCCCACCGATCGCTTGCCGCAGCTCGGCGCCGGATCTAGCGTGGCCACGCAGGGAAGGTGATTGCGTGGCACGGCCGAGCAGCCAGGATCCGGTACCCGCAGGCGGGCGATTCACGTTCGTCGGCCGTCGGCGGGAGCTCGGCGTGCTGCTGGCCGCCGTCCGGAACCCGCCTGCCGTCGTGCTGATCGAGGGCGAGGCCGGAATCGGCAAGTCCCGTCTGGTGCGTGAAGCCACCGCCGCCCTGACCCCCGAGCGCCTCTGCGTGCTGACCGGCTACTGCCAGCCGCTGCGCGAACCGTTCCCCTACGCTCCGGTCTTCGACGCCCTCGCCAAGGCCGGCCCGTGGCTGCCCGCCACCGGTGTCCCACCGACGGCAGGCGCCCTCGCACCCCTGCTGCCCGACCTGGCCGACCGGCTGCCCCCTCCTCCGGCGCCGACCGACGATCCGCGGGCCGAACGCCACCAACTCGTCCGGGCCGTGCACTCGCTGCTGGGCGCGCTCGGCCCTGCGGTACTCGTCATCGAGGACATGCACTGGGTCGACGACGCCACCCGCGAACTCCTCCTGCTGATCGCCCGCGACCTGCCGGACCAGCTCAGCCTGGTGCTCACCTACCGCCCCGAGGATCTTCCGCCCCGCACCCCCGTCCTCGGCTCCGCGTACCGCCACCCGCCCGGTAGCAGCGGAACGGTGATCACCCTCGCTCCGCTCACCGAGGCCGACGTCGCGGAACTCGCCACGGCCGCCCTCGGCGCCCAGGCCACCCCCGTCCTCGCCCGAGCCGTGTACGGCCGCTGCGAGGGCCTGCCCCTGGTCGCCGAGGAGGACCTGATCAGTCTCGGCGACCAGGTCCGGCGCGGCAGCAGCGCGGACGCCGTCGCGGCCCTCGAACAGGCTCAGGTCCCCCGCGGGCTGCGCGAGGCGGTGACCGAGCGCCTGGCCGGACTGTCCCCATCCGGTGCGGCGGTCGTCGACGCCGCCGCCGTCCTCGCCGTCCCCGCCGACGAGCCGCTGCTCACCGCCGTCGCCGGACTGGATCCCGAGCAGGGCGCACTGGGCCTCACCGAGGCTCTGCAGCTCTCCGTGCTCCGCGAGGACGAAGACGGCCGGTACTGCTTCCGGCACGTCCTCGCCCAGCAGGTCGCCTACCGGAACGTGCCCGGGCCCCACCGCACCCGCCTGCACCGGCGGGCCGTCGAGGAACTGGAGCGGCACTCCCCGCGCCCGCTGGTCCAGATCGCCCACCACACGCTCGCCCTCGGCGACCGGGAGGCCTGGTTCGGCCGCGCCGAAGCCGCCGCCGACCAGGCCATCGCCCTCGGCGACACCGGCACCGCCGCCGCGTTGCTGCGCCAGATCCTCGAACAGCCGCAGCTCGGGGACGACCTCCGCTCCCGCGCCGCCCTGGCACTCGCCCGGATCGCGGTCGACAGCGTCGACCACGTGGCCACCATCGCGCTGCTGCGGCGGCTCATCGCCGATCCGCAGCAGTCGGAGTCGACCCGTGGCGACATACGGCTGGCCCTCGGCCTGCTCATGATCAACCACGGCGGCAACCGCCTCGGCTACCAGGAGGTCCGCCGCTCCGTCGAGGAGCTGGCCACCCGCCCGGACCGGGCCGCCCGGGCGATGATCGCCCTGGCGATGAACGAACGTGACGGCGCCTCCGACCAGGCCCGGGACTGGATGGACCGGGCCGAGCAGACCGTACGCGGCACCGCCGACGACGCCATCCACGCCGCCGTGGACGCCACCCGCCTCAGCCTGCTGGCCCGGCAGGGGGACCCTGCCGTCTGGCCACGGCTCGATCTGCTGCCCCGCTCCGCCGCCGACCCCGAGGTGCTGCGGCAGACCGCCCGCGCCCTCTACAACGTCGGCGAGATCGCCATCGAACTCGGCCACGACCGCCGCGCCCACGCCCTGCTCACCGAGAGCCGCGACCTGGCCCGCCGGTCGGGCACCTCCCATCTGGAGTGCTACAGCCGGATCGCCCTCCTGCGCCTCGACGGCCTGGCCGGCCACTGGGACGACCTGGAGGAGGACTTCGCCGCCCTGGACATCGCCCACCCCGACATCGCCATGTCCGCCACCGAACAGGCGCTGATGCTCGGTCAGTTGGCCACTGCGAAGGGCCAACGGGCCCGCGCCGTCGAACAGTTCACCCTGGCCACCGAGTACGGGAAGCGCGAGACGCAGGTCACCGCCGCGCTCCGGGCCGCGGCCGGACTCGCCGCCCTCCGGCTCGCCCAGGGAACTCCCGAGGACGCCCGCGCCGTCACCGGCCCCGCCGCGGCCATGGTGCGACGTGCCTCCGCCTGGGCGCGGGCGACCGGGGTGGTCCCGGTCGCGATCGAAGCGGCACTCGCCTGCGGCGATCACCGGTTCGCCGAACAGCTCGCCGACGATGCCGAACAGGGCCTGCGCACCWTCGACGCACCCGCCGCCGACGCCGAAGTCAGCTTCGGCCGGGGCCTGCTCAACTCCGCCGCCGAACCCGCCACGGCCGCCGAGCACTTCGCGCAGGCCCGGCACCGGTGGCAGGAGATCGGCCGCCCGTACGAGGCCGCCCGCGCCGCCGAACACTCCGGCCGGGTACTCGCCGCCTCCCGGCCCGACGCCTCGACCGCACACCTGACCGAGGCCCTCGACACCTTCACCCGGCTCGGCGCCACGGCCGACGCCGCCCGCTGCCGGCACACCCTCAGCCAGCTCGGCCTGGTCCAACTGCCCACCCGGGGCCGCCGCGGCTACGGCGACCGGCTCTCGCCCCGCGAACGCCAGGTCGCCGAACTCCTGGCCCARGGCGCCACCAACCAGGACATCGCCGAGACGCTGTTCCTCTCTCCTCGCACCGTCGAACAGCACGTCGCCCACGTCCTCAAGAAACTGGACACCACCCGCAAGACCGTCCGCGAGGCCCTCAGCAGTCGGGCGGCCACCGCACCTCGCCCGACCCGAGAGTGATGACGGCTCGTAACCGCATCGGCCCGTCTCCCCGGCGCGACAGGACGACGGCCTCCGCGACCCGGGCCGGCATGCTGCCCAGTCCGGCGGCCAACTCGGGAGCGAGCCTGCGCGGATGCCTGGTCCGGCCCAGCGAGAGGTGTGGGGTGAAGCCGCCGGCCCGGCCCTGGCAGCGGGGGAAACGCTCCTGCAGTGCGTCGTGAAGTCTCAGCCAGGGCGCAAGGTCGGCCGCTGCCGGGTCGAGCCACAGCGTGGCGTCCTGGCGGTGCCGGAAACTGCGGACCCCGCTGAGCCGGGCGGTGAACGGCTCGACCTCGGCCACCGCCTCGGCCAGCAGCGGAACCGCTCGGCCGAAGTCCGTCTCCGCTACGAAGCCGAAGAGCAGGTTCACATGCGGTGGCCAGCGGCGGATCTGCCGGTCGTGCACCGCGCGGATGCGCTGGATCGCGGGCCACAGCTCCGCCGGCGGGATCCACGCCACCGCCGTACGGGGTGTCGGCGGGCTGCCTGGAACGCCCGGCAGTTCGATACCGCCGCCGGGTGCGATGTCCGTGTCCACCTCACCATCGTGACACCGGGGGTGACGGCGGGCGGAGGGAGCCTCAGCCGCAGTGGGTCCAGCCACTGGTCCAGGTGGAGCTCTGGTAGGAACCGCCCCACTGCACACAGGTGTTGGCGGCGCGCTTCGTGATCGGGCCCGCGTAGTAGGTGTAGCTGCCCGGGTTGCTCCCCGAGCCGCCGTCCTTGACCGCGAGGGTCGCGTTCATCGGAACCGGGCCGCTCGGGTCGTTCGCGATCGTGGTGACGCAGTTGTCGCCGGTGGCGCTCTTGTACAGCAGGTACACGGTGGCGCCGCCGAGGCTGTGCGAGTCGACGACGTTGAATCCGCTGCCGCACACCTGGACCGGGGTGTACGACTTGCCGGAGGGCGGAGGCGACGTCTGCGCATTCCCCGGGGTGGGCGTGGCGCCGGGCTGGGAGGCGGGCGGCCGTGCCGCCGACGACGTGCCGACCGGCGACGGTGCCTTCGTCGCGGGGGCAGCCGAGCGGGAGGCACCGGCAGAAGCACCGACGGAGGCTGTCGGGGCATCGGCGGAGACCGAGACACCGGCAGAAGCCGAGGCTCCGACGGAGGCTGACTCCTCGGCAGAGGAGGAAGGGCTGTCATCGTGGTGGGCGGAGGCGCTGCTGTCGACTGCGGCCGTGCTGCGCGCGGGATCGCGTCCCGAGTCGCCGGGGAGCACCATGACGATCATGCCGCCGATGGCTGCGGTCGCCGCTACACCGGCCGCCGCGGCCCGGATGTGCTTGCGGCGCCGCATCTGCTCACCGTGACGCTCCGCCAGGGCTGCCCAGTCGGGTTCCTGTGCCCTGGTGACCAGCGGTTCGTCACTCCGGGCCGGCCCGTATCCCCAGTTCTCCGTCATGGCCCGAGATAATAGAACACCCGTCAGTTCTCCCTGTGGCCGGGCCGATTGGAAGTGGCCCCCGGCGTCTCAGTGCGTGAGTTCACTGCAGGATGTTGATCGCACGGGCGATCACCAGGGCAGCCACGATGAGGGAGGCCATGGCCTCCACCATCATCAGCAGCTTGGCCCATGTCCTGATCGCGGAGACGTCGGTGGGGCTGAACGCGGTGGCGGTCCAGAAGGCCAGCGACAGGTAGTCGGCGAAGCTCGGCACCCAGTCGGCCGGCGCGTAGGCCGTCTGCTGCATCTCGGGGAACACGAACGCCGGGCTCGGGTGGGGCCGGTGGGCGCGAGCGGCGGCACCGCCGCGGTCCAGATCCCAGTACCACAGCGCGAAGGCGATCACGTTCGTGGCCCAGGTCACTCCCCCGGTGGCCAGCAGGCCGGTGGCGTTGTTGGCGAACAGCTTGTTGTTGGTCAGGATGTCGACCACCAGGTGGACACCCGCATACAGGTTCGCCGCAGTGATGAAGCCGATCATGACGTCAGTGACCACCCTGAGCCACGTCCTCTGCCGATCGATCCGCCCCGGGTCACCGGTGATCAAAGCCGCCAGCAGGACGAACATGACCACCGGCACCACCCAGGCGGGGTCCACCCGGTACGCCGCCGGCAGCGCCACATGGAGCATCGCCGCCGTGGCGATCGCCACCGCCACCGGCCACCAGCGTTCGCCGCGCGCGGCGGCCTGATCGAGTGTCAACGGGGGCGAACCGGCCGATCCAGAGCTTGAACCCATGCCTCATTGTGACCGGACCGGCAGTATGGACATCGGACTCCGCACCGGTGTCCGGCCCTCTTTCACTCACCGGGACCGGCCCCCGCTCAGGCGGGCTCCAGGAGTTCGGTGAGGGCGGCCCGCAGGCTCGGGGGGAGGTTGCCCTCGGCGGCGAGGGTGGTGCGGTAGGGCTTGTCGTGGGTGGCGGTGAGGGCATCGAGGGTGAGCGGGACGAGGTCGGCGGGTGCGGCGGCCGGGGCGGCCAGCGAGGGGCCGGTGGCGGCGGAGCGGGCCGGGAGGCGGGGGCGGAGCTCTGCGCCGGTGGGCTGGAGCTCGTCCAGGGCCAGGTACCAGCGGGGTGGCTCGTCGGGGCGGGCGGGGGCGAACGGGGCGAGGCCGCGTTCGGCGCGGGCGGGCAGCGTGGCCAGGGCGGCGGTGAGCCGCTCGGTGGCCTGAGGCAGTGTCAGGCCGGCCACCAGTGGATCGGCGTGGGCGTCCAGCAGGTTGACGAGCCGTCCGTCCGGGGCGCCAGGACCGGGGTCGGAGGGTGCGGCGTCACCGGCGAGCTTGCGCATCAGTCGGGTGGTGCCGTACCGCGGCACACCGTTCACGGCCACCAGCCGGATGTCGGTGTCGGCGGCGAGCAGCAGCCCCCGGTACGGGTCGGGGTCGGTGGTGGCGACGGCCAGCAGGTCGGCCCGCAGGCCGGGCCGCAGGGCGCCGAGGGCGCCGTCCCACCGCAGGATCCGGGCCGCGTCCCTGGTCGCCATGGCCACCAGCTCGCGGTCGGTGAAGGTGCCGGCGGCGGCCAGCCGGGCGGTCTTGAGTTCGCCCAGCAGGCCCTTGCTGCCGGAGATCGACCAGTCCGAGCCCAGGGCGACGGCCACGCCCGCGGCCCGCGCGGCGGCGACGTCGGCGGTGCGGCCGTAGAGCAGCAAATTGGAGAGCGGGGACCAGACCATCGCGCCGCCGTGCTCGGCCAGTACGTCGAAGTCGGCCCGGGTGAGGGCGGCGCAGTGGATACCGACCAGGTTCTCGGTGACGGCCCACTTGCCGGGCTCGAACTCCAGGGCCCGGAAGTGCTCCCGGGCGCGCTCGTCGGTGCCTTCGGCCAGGTGGAGCAGCAGTCGTTGGGAGCGGCTGAGCCGGTCGAGGAAGCGCCGGGCGTCGGCCGCGTCGATGTCGGCGATCCGGGAGGTGGCGGCGGGCAGCGCCGGGTCCTCGGGCTGCTCGACGTTGCGCAGCACGCCGCGGTACATCCGGCGGGCGCCCGCGTTGCTGAACAGGGCGATGCCCTGGCTGGTGGTGGTGCCGTTGATCAGCGCCTTGGCCTCGACGTAGCGGGCCACGGCGGGCATCAGTGCCGCGTCCCGGCCGAGCACCGTCATCGGACCGGTGACCAGTTGCCGGTAGGTGCCGGTGCCGCCCCACTGGTCCCGGTTGGTGAAGGCCCTGGGGACCTGCCAGAGCTGCAGCACGTCGTACGCCAGGTGGTTGTGCAGTTCGATCAGCCCGGGATAGACGCTGCCGCCGGTGGCGGTACGGGGGGTGAGTTCATGCCCCGGTGGCGGCGGGTCGGCGGCCGGGCGGACGTCTTCGATGACACCATCGCCGACGTACAGGACGCCGTCCTCGATCACGGTGTCGTGCGGGTCYATGGTGACGATGCGGCCCTGCAGGGCGTACCGGGATGTCATGGCACGTCCTCCTTCGGGAAGTTGCGGGAACTGGCGGAGACAGACCGAGCGGGAGTTTGCGATGCACGAGTTCGATCCGGGTGTGTTCCGGGAGCCGTACCTCTCCCTGGCGCGGGACTTCCCGGGCCAGGACGTCTATCCGACCGACGACTTCCGTACGGAGTGGGGGCCGGTCTTCCACCGCGGGCGGCTGGACGGGACGGCTCGGGTGCTGGTGATCGGCCAGGACCCGGCGCAGCACGAGGCGATCGTCCGGCGGATCCTGGTCGGCACGGCCGGCCGCCGGGTCCAGGGCTTCCTGGCCAGGCTGGGCATCGACCGCAGCTACGTCATGGTCAACACCTTCCTCTACAGCGTCTTCGGACAGCAGGGCGGCCAGGCGCACGCCGAGGACCCCGACATCGCCCGGTACCGGAACTCCTGGCTGGACGCGCTGGTGACGGACAACCAGGTGGAGGCGGTGATCGCCCTCGGCAGCCTGGCCGGCACCGCCTTCCGGCTGTGGCGGGAGGCGACCCCGGTCGGAGCGGCCTTCGACGGCACCTTCCACCGGATCATCCACCCGACCTTCCCGGAGAGCTCCGGTGACCACGCTGCGGGGATGGCCCGCCTGACGGCCAGTTGGAACGAGGGCCTGGAGGCTCTCCACCCGGCCATCGCCCACCCTGACCAGGCGCGGCAGTTGGTGCCCTACGGCCCTGAGCTGACCGCGGGCGATCTGGTGCCCGTCCCGGCGGCCGACTTTCCGCTCGGGCTGCCGGACTGGATGCGCTCGGAACAGCCGTGGGCCGTCCGGGCGGGTGCCACCGCTGCCGAGAAGCGGGCGACGGTGGTGGTCACCATCCCGCCCGACCTGCGGCCGTTCTGAGCGCACCGGCACCGGGTCACCAGTACATGATCGTGGTCTCGCCGGAGCCGTAGTTGGAGTAGAGCCGGGCCCGCAACACGTAGCGGCGGCCCTTGAACAGCCTGACGGACAGTCGGCTGTTCTCGTCGGCACCGCTGTCGTCCTCACCGGTCAGGTACCGCAGCTCGTCGTCCTGGTGCTCGAAGAGCACCAGCAGTACGTCGCTCTGGCCGAAGGTGCCGAGTTCGTACTTGCGGGTCTCGGCCGGGGTGATCTCGAAGTCCGCCTGCTCGCCGGTGGCCAGCGTCAGCGGGACGGACCGGCCGGGTTCCAGCTTCACCGGGACGGCCGAGATCGGCGGGTACCAGTGCAGCGCCTGGTCCTTGTCGATCGCGGACAGCGACAGCGGGCCCTCGATCCCCTCCCGGCCGTACTTCTCGGGCTCCTTGATCAGGCCGGGCTCGAAGGGGTACTCCATGATCGAGTCCGGGTCCCAGGTGGAGCCGGTGACCTCCTGCTTGGAGAGCTTGCGCAGCACGTTGTGGAAGGTCTCCTCGCGGGTCCAGCTGTTCGGCGGCTGGCCGAGCGAGGAGTAGACCGCCTCCTCGTCCCAGACGATGCCCGCGTACGGGTTCTGGTGCTCGTGCGGCAGGCCCAGGGTGTGGCCGGTCTCGTGCCGGGCGGTGGCGCGGCCCCACGGGGTGGTGAGGTCCCAGCCGAAGTTCATGGTGGGCTCGCGGACGCCGATGGTCAGCACGTCCCGGCCGATGTACGACCAGGAGCCGTCGTCGGCGAAGGCGATCCGGATCTCGGCCTCGGAGGCGTCGTCCACCTCCTTGAAGTCCAGACCGATGCCCAGACCCTTCCAGTCGTGGAACGCGGCCCGGACCTCGTCCAGCTGCTCCGGGCCCTGGCCGCCGCCGGTCCGGTCGAGGAAGTGATAGTGCAGGACGGTGCCGTTGACCCACTTGGTACGGATCTGGAGTATCGCCCGCACCCGGTTCGGCCCGAGTCCCGGCCGGAGGTCGGGCTTGGTGGCGGGCTGGAGGGTGCAGTACTGCGGGGTGCCGCTCGCGGGCGCCTGGGTGTCCACCATGACGGGGCCTCCGATCTGCCAACCACCGGATGGTGACCGGAGGTTGGGCAAGGACATGGTGGCTGTCGGGCCGGTTGGGGGACTTCACCCATCGTCTCGCCGGGGCACCCCGGCCACAACTTGACGCCCACCGCAAGCCGGGTGCTCCGAACGGGTCGGGCGACGTGCACCAGCCCGAACCGCTGGTGGTAGCCCTCGGGCCGTCGAACACCCTGTCATCGTGGACGCAACCATCTGCCACCCAGTCGGCTCCCAGGCGCACCAGACCCGAGGGGCCGCCACTGACACGCCGCAGGAAAAGCCGGCTACCAAATCACGGAGACTGTCGGCCCGGTACCCCGACCGACTCTCCGATGCCGCTGCACATGGGACTGCACCCCTTGACCCCGGTCACCGCGTCGGCGCACCGTCGGGTAGTGGCGTCGCCCGCAGGAGGAACGTCGCGATGTCGTCGGCGCGTTGGGCGGACTGCTGGGCTCCGGCCACGAGATCGGTCGCCGCCGTTTCCAGGTCAGGGACCGCATGGTCGAGCTGCCGGGCGAGGGTGGCGATCGCCTCGTCGAGGTCCACCCCGGGCGACTCCACCAGACCGTCGGTGTACAGCAGCATCAGCGCGCCGATGTCGAACGCCACCTCGGTGATCGGGTAGACAGCGGTGGTGTCGACGCCCAGCGGCAGGCCGGGCGGGATGTCCAGGACCCTGGTGGTCGACCGGCCGGGCGGGCGCAGCAACGGCGGCGGGTGTCCGGCGTTGACCAGGAAGGCACGGTGCGCGGCAAGGTCCAGGTGCGCGTACAGGCACGTCGTGAAGAGATCCGGATCGAGGTCGCACAGCAGCCGGTTCGCCCGGATGAGGACCTGGTCGGGGGCGGCGCCCGCGGTGGCGTGGACGGCAGTGCGGACCTGGCCCATCAGGGCGGCGGCCGGGACGTTGTGGCCCTGGACGTCGCCGATCACGGCGGCTGCGGTGGTCGGGCCGAGCCGGATGAGGTCGTAGAAGTCCCCCCCGATGTCCATGCCCCGGGTTGCAGGCAGGTAGCGGGCGGCGACCCGAAGGCCGTCGATCGTCGGCAGGGCGTGGGGAAGCAGGACCTGCTGGAGACCGTGGGCGAGCCGGTTCTTCGTGTCGTACAGGTGCGCGCGATCCA
Source organism: Kitasatospora sp. P5_F3 (assembly GCF_054049135.1). NCBI lineage: Bacteria > Bacillati > Actinomycetota > Actinomycetes > Kitasatosporales > Streptomycetaceae > Kitasatospora > Kitasatospora sp. P5_F3. The sequence goes on from NZ_JBFUMY010000011.1 coordinate 182,347, forward strand.
GGGCCTGAGCGATCAGTCCGGCCAATGAGGTCAGGACGGTGCGCTCGTCGCCCGCGAAGCGGTGCGGCTCGTCGTAGGCGAGCAGGCAGCAGCCCACCGGGCGGCCGGAGGTAACCAGCGGCAGCACGGCCCACGCCTTCTTGCCGGTGACCTGCGGAACCTCCGGGAAGGCGCGGGCCAGCGCCTCGGGGTCGTCGAAGAACCCTGGCACCCCTGCGGTGAGGGCCCGCGTCATCGGGGCGGTGCGCTCGTCCAGGGGGATCTCGTGGAAGCGTGCCATCTCCTCTGCGCTGTACCCCCGGTAGCCGGTCACCTGCAGGCGGCCGTCCTCGGCGCTCATCATGGCGAGCCCCTGGGCGTCGAAGGCCGGCAGGATCTGTTCGGCCACCAGGGCGATCACGTCGTCGACCGTGACGGCCTCGGTGAGGGCCGCCGCCAGGTGCATGATCTGGTACAGCTGGCCGGCGCGGGACACCGGAGTCGGCCGGTGAGGGCCGGGGGCGGGGGAGGTCACGGGGCCGGCGCTGGCCGGGGTGATGCGCACGCTGATCCCGTTGCCGTCCGTGTAGAGCCGGAAATCCAGCCACTGGTCCGGTGGCCGCATCGCAGTGAACGCCACCGGCTGCCGGCTGATGACCGCCGCCCGGTACCGGTCCTCGTATTCGGGGTCGTCCAGCCAGGGCAGGGCCTGCCATGGGATCGCGCCCAGCAGCTGCTCCTGCTCGGCTCCGAGCAGGGCACATGCCGTCTCGGTGAGGAAGGTGATCCGCCCGTTGAGATCGAGTGAGCAGCTGCCGCCCGGGAGCCGTTCCGCGAACGCGGTCGCGGCTGCCTCGGGCAGCTTGGCGGCTGCCAGCCGACGGGGCAGGACGTGGGGCCGGAGGGGTGCCGTGATGGGCTGCTGGGCGGATTCGGCACCGGCCAGCAGCTCGGCGAACCGGTCGCAACCGGCAACGATCAGATCCCGGTCGGCTGCGGCGAGGTGCGACGGGTGGGAGCCGGGCCACAGCAACAGCAACGCGCCCCACTGCCGCCCCTCACTGCAGATGGGGGCGGCCGCCAACGCGAAGTGGTAGGGCATCGCGACGGCGATACGCGGGTACAGGCGGGCGAAGTCCTCCTGGCTGCCGGACCACACCACCCTGCGGTCCCGCAGGGCGTCACTGCTGGGGGCCGGAGCTGTGAGCGCAACCCTGGTCCACGGCGCGATGAACTCGGCGGGCAGGCCCTGGACGACTGCCAGGTGCAGCACGCCTTCATCGGCCCGCAGGAGATACACGCCGCCCGAGGACGCGCCGCACTGCTCCACCGTCGCGGTCAGCACTTCGTCCAGCCGCTCGTCCCACCCGGCCGCCTCACCGGCGGCCGGCACGAGGTTCTCCCGCACGCCGTATCGCTCTCCGCCGCTGGTTCGACGGCCCAAACCGCAGCGCGTTCCGGACAACGCCCATACCAGTGACGCTACGCCCGCTGCGGTCGCCGGGCACACGGACCACCCCGGTGCCCCGGGGTGGTCCGGAGCCAGGCAATCGCCGGTCAGGTCGCCCACCGCTGAGGTGGGGCCCTCCGGACCGGCCGCACCAGGGTGTGGAGCCGGGGGCCGAGCAGACCCGAGCTGAGCTTGCCGCGGCGCGCAGCTGCGAACGCTGGCTTCAGGCCTCGACGAGCCGCAGACCGAGCCTGCGGACCGCGCAGCCACCGCCGGGCCGTCAGGGCTTCCTGACTTCCCCTCACAACCCGCCCTGTCCCTTGTAGAGTTGAGGCAGAAGAGCCTGCGAGGTGGGGGAGCACGTGAAGGGTCCCGTCAAGCCGCGTCTGGTGTTCGTGCACGGGATCGGGGGGTCTCGCGACCCCCGGGCGGAGTGCGACGCCTGGCTGAGGGCACTGGCCGACGGAGCCCGGAGGGCGGGCCACTCGGGCGTGATATCCGCTCTGGTCAAGGACTGGGCGGCGGAGAGCCGCTTCGCGTACTACGGCGACCTCTTCGGCCGGGAGCAGTCCCAGGGGGGTGGCACGGCGGACCAGCTGGGGCCGGACGAGACGGAGATCGTCGTCGGGTTCCTGAACGAGATCATCGAAACGCAGCTGTCCCGGACCGAGCCTGGGCACGACGACCGTCTGACGGGCCTTCACGAGCAGCTGATGCGATTCCGCACCAGCGGCGAGCGGGAGCGTCAGGGTTCCGGTGAGCAGGTCCGTCGGCTGTCCTTCCTGTTCACCTCTGTGTTGAGCCTGCCGGGGCTGCGGCAGACCGCCCAGTGGGCGAGCGGGAAGCAGCTCCTCTCCCATGTCTCCCAGGCCGGCCGCTACTTGAGCCGGAATCCGGCGGGTGGTGCGAATCGTGGTCTCGACCAGGTGATCCGGGAGAGGGTGCTGTCGGCCCTCGAACCGGATCGGCCGACAGTGGTCGTCGCGCACTCGCTCGGCACCGTCGTGGCGCTCGAAGCCCTGCAGGAATTCGCGGGGCCCGTACCGCTGTTCGTCACCCTCGGCTCTCCGCTGGCAACCCCGGCTGTGGTGCTTCCGCGCTTGCGGCCCCAGCCACCTGCCACCCCGAGCGGGGTCGGGCGCTGGCTGGACTTCTGGGACCGCGACGACATCGTGGTGCCGAAGCGCCGGCTGGCGGACTGCGTCGGTGCCAATGCCGCCGGCGCCCGTCCGCAGAGCAGGCGGGTGGACTCGGACGGTCTCTGGGTGCACACCGCCACCAAGTACCTGCGACAGTCGGCCGTGGCGGGCCCGATCGTCGAGGAGATCGGCCTGCTCACGGGAGCCGCGTGAACGCGGCGACTCCCCCCGCCCGGCCGAGACACGCGCTGGTCATCGCCGGGCCGGGCCGGGAGATGCCGGTGCTGAGCGGGCTGGACCGGGCCGCCCGCAACCTCCATGCCACGCTGACCGCACCGGCCTGGGGAGCGTGCGAATCGTCGCTGGACCCTCGGTTCAACGAGCTGATGCTGTCCGGCCGGGCCACGCAGGCGGAGGTGGAGTCCGGGGTACGCGAGGCGGCTCGGGCCGCAGGCGCTGCGGGCGCTTGCCTGGTGCTGGCCTTCCTCGGGCACGGCTTCGTCTCCGCCGGCAACTCGACCCTCTACTTCATGGCTGCGAACACCGGGGAGGACGAGATCTCCAGCGGGGTGGATGTCGGGAGCCTCCTTGTCCAGGCGATCGAGCAGCACGGCGTGGATGGCTTGATCGGCCTGGTGGACACCTGCCACGCGGGAGCCGCGGCGCCCAACACCAAGGATCTGGTGGCAGGCATCCGCGAAGGCCAGAGCAGGCTGGGGCTCCTGATGGCGTCGGGGTGTCAGCAGGCGGCCTACGACCTGTCGTTCAGCACAGCCCTCACCCAGCTCATGCGCCGGGGACTGCCGAACGGTGAGGCCGTTCTCGATCTGGTCGCCCTCAAGAAGGGGTTGCGCCGCAAGGTCCGTGATCAGGACACCCGCTATATGAGCCTCGACGGTGACAACGCCGCCGAGGAGGAACTCTGGCTGGGTCACAACCCGAGGTGTGGCGGCTCCTCGCCGAGCCACGAGCTCGGAACGGTGGGGCGGCGGGAGCTCGAAGGCGCGTTGGTCGGCTGGCGCCTGCCGGCCCGGTGGCCCGGAGCGACCCGGCACGGGCTCCGCGAGCTTCGGGACGCGGCCGGGGCCGAGGCCCCGGACAACCCGGCAGCGCAGTACGTCTGGGAGGTGGCGGACGGCCTCCTCACCGTGCTGGAGACCGTCGAGTTGATCGACCTCTGGGTCGGCCGGCAGCTGACCACCCGGGCACTTCGGCGGGCCGCGCGAGTCCTCCGGACGCCCTCCGGACGACCGGGGCAGCTGCCCCCGTCCACGGGCCGGGCCCTGCTGCGGGACCTGCTGGAGCACGCCGTCCTGCTGGCGCCGTCGCTGGAGGAGAGCCCGACGGTTCCGCTGTGCCGACTGCTGATTGCGATCGGCGAGGAGACGGGCGCGGATCCCGACGCCAAGCCGGTCGCCGACTGGGCGGCCGCGCTGGAGATCGCCATCGACCTCAACGACGCCAGGGAGCAGGCCCGCGAGGCCCGCCGGGCGAAGCGGCTGCGGCTGGTGGTCAGCCTGCACTCCGCATTGACGCAGTGGCCCGAGACGGTGGACGTCTGGCTGCTGGACGACGTCGCCTCCCCGCCGCTGCACGAGGAGTTCCGCTGCCGGCCCGACCAGGGCGGTGCCGAACGCGCGGTGGCCGACGCCGTCCGCTGGGCCACCCCCCTCGCGCGTGAACGCGGCGTCCGTCTGCGGTCGGTGGACGTGGTGCTGCCCACCCATCTGCTGGCCACCTGGCAACCCGAGCGGGTCAAGGCCGGGCGGTACCTCCTCGGCGCGCGGCACGACGTGGTCGTCCGCTGGTCGGACCGCCTGCAGGTGCCGGGTCACCTTGCCGGGATCAACGACGAGGCCCGGCAGAAGCTGACGGACATGCAGAGCGGACTCCCGGCGGCCCCGGTCGACTGGCTGGGCAAGGACACCACCCAGCAACCAACGCTGTTGCAGGAGCAGTTGAGCTGCAACGCCTACTCCAGGGCGATCGGTCTCGACCATCGACCGGCCACCCTGGTCGAGCTGCTGGAGCTGCTGCTCTCGTACTCCCCGATCGTGCTCTGGCCGGTCTCGGAGAGTTTTCCCGAGCAGCACCGGGACCGCCTCGGCGCGCACTGGGAGAACCTCCCGGCCGGACTCCTCGCCGCCTACCGCCGACGCTGGGGGGCGCAGCTCGGGCTCGGTGCCGAAACCGACCCCGACCCCCTGGCCGATCTCCGGACCGTCTGGCACGACCTGCCCTTTCTCGACTTCTGCGAGWGGTTCGACCAGCAGAGCCTTTCCACCCACTGGAGTTACTGATGCCCTGGAACACCTTCTACGTCGGCGACGGTGTCCCGCGTGACGTCACGCTGGCCGAGCCGCCGCCGTGGCGCACCTTTCCGCGTCAGCCACTCGAACGGGAGTTCCGGCCGCCTGCGGAGCTCGTCGAGGCGGTGAACGCGGCCCTGTACCTCCGTCGGCCGCTGCTCGTCACCGGCCCGGCCGGGTGGGGCAAATCCACGCTGATCGAGCAGGTCGCCGCAGAGCTGAAACTGGGCCCGGTCCTGCGCTGGCACCTCACCTCGCGAAGCACCCTCGGCGACGCACTCTGCCGGTACGACGCGCTGGGGCGCATCCACGCCCAGCGRCTGCACCGCGCGGACACCGACGGCACGGAACAGGAGGACGACATCGCCCCGTTCCTGCAGCTCGGCCCGCTGGGGACCGCGCTGCTCCCGTCCGACCGTCCCCGCGCGCTCCTCATCGACGAGATCGACAAGAGCGATCTCGACCTTCCCGGCGACCTCCTGGAGGTCCTCGAGCGCGGTGAGTTCGAGGTGCCGGAACTCGTCCGCCATCCCCGCCCGACCGTGGCGGTCAGGGAGTGGGGCGGCGACCGGGCCCACACCGTGGTGCGGGGGCGGGTGCAGTGTTCCCAGTTCCCCTTCATCGTCATGACCAGCAACGGCGAGCGGGACTTCCCCCCGCCCTTCCTGCGGCGGTGCATCCGCTACTCCATGCCTCGGCCGAACGACGAGACCCTCCGCGAGATCGTCGGTGCCCACCTGCGCTTCGACGTCCCCGACAGCGGCCCGGTCGACGAGCTGATCCGTTCCTTCGTCAGCCGGATCGACTGCGGTGAGGTCCTCGCCATCGACCAACTGCTCAACGCTGTCATGCTGTTGACCGATCCGGACGGTCCGGTAGAGAAGCAGCGCGACCGGCTCATGGCTCTCCTGACCCGCGATCTCTCCAGTGGCTGACCACTTGGGCCGGGTCGTCTCCGCGCTGCGGGGGCTCACCGGGGAGATCGACGCCGTCACGATCGCCGAGGCGCTGTGGCTCGCCTCGCACGGACCGGAGCGAGCCGGGTCCGCAGAGTCCGCGCCCGCTGACCGGACCTCGGCCCACACCGCCCCGCGCCGACCTTCGGCCCCAGCCGACCGGCCCGTCCGTCCGGACCACGACGAACCGTCGGCCACCCTGTACGCAGGCCCACCCGGCCCGCTGCCGGCCCGACCGGTCTCGGTTCCCCGGGCCCAGGCGCTGCCGCGCACCGTCGACATCGCGCGGGCCCTGCGCCCGTTCAAGCGCCCGTGGTCGGCGGGGACGGCCCGGAGCCTGGACATCGACGCGACGGTGGACGGTTACGCCCACAGTGGGGAGCTCCTGCCGGTCTTCCGTCCGACCCCGGAACGCTGGTTCGAGGTGGTCCTGGTCGTGGACCGGTCGCGATCGATGGCCGTCTGGCAGGACACCACCGCCGAACTGAGCACGACGCTCGGCGGCGTGGGCGCGTTCCGGCAGGTCCGCAACCTCTCCCTGTCGTTCGACGGCGCGAGCGTCGAACTCCGTGGCCCACGAGGGCAGTTGGCCGACCTGAGCCGGTCTCCCGCGAACAGCGCCAGACGACTCGTCCTGGTGGTGTCCGACTTCGCCGCTCCGGCTTGGCGCGAGACCGCGGCCTGGCAGCTCCTCAGTCGCTGGGCAAAGGCTGGTCCGCTTGCCCTGGTCGACCCACTACCGGCGAAGCTCTGGCGCCGCACCGGGCTCGACCTCCCCGCCGTCCGGGTCACGACGGCGGTGCCCGGCGTACGGAACAGCGCGTTGGCTTTCACGGTCCCGCTGCTGCTCAGAATGCATACGGTCAACGTGCCGAGCTGGCTGCCGATGCCGGTCCTGGCTCCGACACCACATGCCATCGGGCAGTGGGCGCAGGGCCTGATGCGCGGTCACCCCGGCGGCTTCGAGGCGGTGCTGGTGCCGGCTCAGGGACGGATACCCGCCGCCGACCGCCGCCCGGGGCCGAGCGTTCGTCCGGCCGATCCGGTGGCCGCCTTCCTGCACACCGCCTCACCGGACGCGGTACGCCTCGCGGTCCTCTGTGCCGCGTTCGGTCACGTCAGCCTTCCGCTGCTCCACCTCGTCAGGCACGTCATGGTGCCGACGGCCACCGTCGGCGACGTCGCCGAGCTTGTCGTCAGCGGGCTGGTCGACACCTCGGAGAGCGCCGGAGGACCGCCGGTCTTCTCCCTCCGGGACGACGCTCGTGCACGGCTCCGAAGCCGCCTCACCAGGAGCGAGCTCCGGCAGACCCACGAGGTGATCAGCCGTTACATCGCGACGCATGCGGGCGGCATGGGCGGCATGGGCACCTTTCCGGCCACCTGGTCCGACCCGGCCGATGTCGCCGCACTGCCGGACGACCTGCAACCCTTCGCGCTGGCGTCCGCGGAGACCCTCCGACTTCTGCGGGCCACAGCCCGGCCCGTCCGCTCATCGGCCGGCACCGCTGCTGCACGACCGGCAGAGAGCGGGACGGCAGCTGGGGCGGACAGAGCCCCGGAGCTCGGCGCATCCGCCCGGCCCACCTCGGCCGACCGCGCGGAGGGAACGCCGTACTGCATGACGGTCTGGACGGAAACCGAACATGCTTCCGTGGTCGCGCTCATCGACGAGGAACTCCGGGCCTTGCTGCAGGCCGACGGGTACAGACTGCATCCCCCGGCCGACCGGCCACTCGGCACTCGCCACCGTCTCGGCACCCGGGCCCTCCTCGACGAGGACGCCGGTCCGCTGCTGAGTGGGCCCGGTGTCTATACCCGTCGCCGCCTCCGGACGCCCGTGGCAAGCAGCACTCATCAGCTCACCATAACGGTCGCCACCCCGGACGGTCACGGGAGCTGGGTCCGCATCGAGGCCGATCACCTTCCGGCAAGAGGTGTCCCGAGAGTTGGCCCAGCGCCGATCCCCGGTCTGGTCCGGAGCCTGCTGCCACAGCTTGCGGCATTCGACGGACCGTCACCCGTTCGTGTACAACCTCGCATCGTCACACCCGGGCAAGTCGACCGGCTCATCGAGGAACTCTGCGACCACCGGCGCCACCTGCCGACGGTGGTCGCGACCGTACCGGCCGAAATCCCGGTCGAGGACTGGCTGGTAACTGTCGTCGAACCGCTGATGCGGCACCTGCCGGGCCTCGCGACGCTGTATCTCCTGGACTCCGAAGCGACCCCACTGTTCAACCTGGCCCTGGAGCACCACAAGGTGTACGGCGGCGCCGCCCGTACCTACCTCCCCGGCGTGCATCCGGGTTCCCGCTCGGACGGCGCGCGCCACCCGGTGTTGCCACGCCACCGAATCGAGGAGGATCTGCGCAGGGCCGCGGCCCTGATCGCTCGCGAGCCGCGCAGGCTCGCGGCCTTCCGACCGCTGCCCGGCGCTCTCGCCGCAGTACCGGTGCTGACTCTTGCACCGGAGAGCAGGTTGTCCCTGGTGGCTCCTGGCTCCGCGCGGCTGACCGATACCCCCACGGCGGGGAGGGGAAGTGCACCGGCCGGCTTCGCCGAGCTGATCGGCCGGCTCGACGAGTTCCCACTGCTGCAGTTCACCGGCGAGGAGAAGGAGACACTCGCTCTCGACGGCGTCCGGACCAACGACAGCTGGGTGATGGACACTTGGACGGGTCTGCAGGCCCTCCAGGAGTACGCGGCAGCAGCCGTCTGCGGTGAGGCGGGTGGTGACTTCAAGCACTGGTGTGAGAACACCCCGCCCGGCTGTCACCGGTTCCCGCCCCGGAAGGCCGTCCGGGGGGAATCCCGCACAGTGACCGGCCATGCCAAGTGGAGACGACAGCGGATGCTCCCGGTGCCGGAACACGTGGACGTCTCCCGGCGAGCGTTCATGGGAGCGCACCTGCGCATCGGCGGCGGGACCGCAGGCCCACGGGTCTATTACCTCGACGACTGCTCCGGCAGCGGCCGGATCTACATCGGCTACATCGGCCTGCACCTCACAAATACCCGCACCGACTGAGCAGGCCCGATCTCCTGACATCGACCACTGTCCCGGCCATCCGGGAGTCACCAGTCAAAGTGGGCGACCATGGAGGTACACGCACAATGCCGTCGCGGCCGATCGGAGGGAAGTGAGCCAGATGGCAGCCATCTCCACCATGGTTCCGCTCGGGACCCCCGCGCCCGATTTCTCGCTGCCCACGATCGACGGCCGGGTCGTGGCACGGGACGACTTCGCCGCCGCACCGGCCCTGCTCGTGGCCTTCCTGTGCAACCACTGCCCTTATGTCAGGCATGTCGAGCACGCCTTCGGCCGGCTGGTCGGCGAGTTCCCGGACCTGGCAGTCGTCGGGATCTGCAGCAACAGCCCGGCCGTCGCGCCCACCGACGACGCCGACGGGTTGCGTGCCCAGGTGGCGCGGACGCGCTGGACCTTTCCCTATCTCGTCGACATCGACCAGTCCGTCGGCCGGGAGTACCACGCCGCCTGCACACCGGACTTCTTCCTCTACGGCGCCCGCAGGGAGCTCGCCTACCGAGGCGCGATGGACGAGTCCACACCCGGCAACCGGGAACCGGTCACCGGCGAGCTGCTGCGTCAGGCCATCGGTCTGGTGCTGGCCGGCAAGCCCGTCCCCGAACCCCACCGGGCGAGCATGGGCTGCTCCATCAAATGGGCCTGACCAGCGGGCGTACGTCAAGGTGAACCACGGTGGGACAGCCGGTCCGGTGGCTGAGCCGCGCTCGGCGGTGGGAACCTGGTACCTGGACCGCCCGCACTCGGCGGCCCTCACCCCGTCGTTGCTGGGGAGCACGCGATGCCGACGAGCGCCGAGCCGTTCGGCGGCGCGCGCCGCCTCGGCATGGACGGGGCCCCGCATCGGTGCGGGAGAGAGCGCCGTACGCCAGATCCACCGCCTGGACCCAGGGCCAGTCACTGCCTGACCTGCTGGACCTTGTGCCGGCCGCCCGAGCTCGGTACAACGCGACGGCATCACGCCGGAACTCGTCCGAGTACTTCGACGGACGTCCCACCTGGTCTTCCCTTCTTGGACCTAAAGCTCACAGCGCCGTCTCCTCCTTCCCCACTGACGGCATCAACACGCGAACCAGGCGAATCACCAGGCAATTACACGGCCGAGACAGGTTCCGCCGACTCAGTCACCACAACCTCCCCCAGTGATCACCACCAGTACTACCGCCAACTACGGGCCAGAGCCTGCAATTTGACATTCCCGATCCCGGGGAGCCGCTCTGTCGCCCGGCCTGAGGGGTGCCCGCTGCGACTGTCAGTAGCCGGTGCCGCGCTTGATCTGGGCCCGTTCGACGTCGTGGGTCGCCCCCTTGTGGTCCAAGGTGGCACACGCATCGGCGATGTCCTGGGTGAGGCGGTCGATCTGGTCGCGACTCAGGGTCTCCTTGACCAGGGCCCGCAGGATCTTCACCCGCTCCGCGTTGGGCGGGAGCGTGTACGCCGGCACCATCCAGCCGCGCTCGGCCGAGAGCTGCCAGGCGATGTCGGACTCGTCGTAGGCATGCTTGCCGGCGAGGCGGAAAGCGACCAGCGGCAGCTGCTCGAGATCGCTGCCGATCACTTCGAAGCGGCCGCTGTTACGCAGGTTGTCCGCCAACGCGTGGGCGTTCGTTTGCATCGTCTCCATGACGTAGGTGTAGCCCTGGCGGCCCAGCCGCACGAAGTTGTAGTACTGCGCCAGCACCATCGACGCGCCGGTCGAGAAGTTCAGCGTGAACGTCGCATCGGTCTTGCCCAGGTAGTTCTCGTAGAACACGAGGTCCTTGGCCAGGTCCGACTCCTCGCGAAAGACCAACCAACCGATGCCGGGGTAGACCAGACCGTACTTGTGTCCCGAGACGTTGATCGATCGGACCTGCTCGAGCCGGAAGTCCCATTTCGAGTCCGGGTAGAGGAAGGGCCACACGAAGCCGCCGCTGGCGCCGTCGACGTGGATCGGGATGTCCAGGTCCCGCTTCTTGCGGATCTCCCGCAGCAGCTTGTCGATCCCGACGACGTCGTCCTTGTGGCCGGTGAACGTGGTGCCGACGACGGCGACGACGCCGATCGTGTTCTCGTCGAGGTGGGGCTCCACGTCCTCCGGGCCGATCGTGTACTTGCCCTCGGCAAGCGGCACGATCCGCGGCTCGACGTCGAAGTAGCGGCAGAACTTCTCCCACACGACATGAACGTCACCGCCGAAAACCAGGTTGGGCCGGTCGACCGACAGGTTGGCCGCCTTGCGCCGCTCCCGCCACTTCCACTTCAGCGACAGCGCGCCGAGCATGATCGCCTCGGACGAACCTTGGGTCCGGCACCCGGCGGTCTTGCCCGGCGCGTGGAAGAGATCGGCGAGCATCCGCACACAGCGCTGCTCGATCTCGGCGGAGATGGGGTACTCGGCGTGATCGATGAAGTTCCGGTGGAGGTTCTCGGCGATGATCCGCTGCGCCTCCGGCTCCATCCACGTGGTGACGAACGTGGCGAGGTTGCGCTGCGGGTCGCCCTCCATGGCGAGGTCCTCATCCACCAGTCGCATAGCGTCCGTCGCGGTCATGCCCTCCTCGGGAAAGGTCTCCGAGGGAGCGGGAACGGTCAGGAAACGGTTACCGAACAGGGCCCCGACGTCACTCTTGCTCATGTCGACGACTCAACCAGTTCCGGCCCGGGCGCCATGCTCAGGACTCGTGAACCGGGTTCGAAAAACACCCGAGCGGCCTATCTTCCCGAGCGATCGACTCAGGTCGCCGATCCCGCAGCGGCACGAAGAGACGTACCGAACCGCTGGCGGCGGCCTCCGCAACTGTCGAACACCCTGTCTCCACGCCCCGACTGCACTGCGCAGCATCCAGGAACTCCGTTCCACGGTGCCTATCGACCTGGGTCGATCTTGACAAGTACTACGGGCATCGCATGCCCAACTACACGGCCCAGTAGGCCCGATGGGCGGCGATCAGGTCGCGGTACCAGGCGTAGGAGGCCTTCCGGATACGGCGCTGAGTGCCGAAGTCGACGTGGACGAGGCCAAAGCGCTGACTGAACCCCTCAGCCCGTCGAACACCCTGTCATCGTATGCACGGCCTCGGCTGGCAGCCCGCACACCAGCACGCCCGGGCCGTGCTGGCACAGGGCTGGCTTCCCGTAGTCCGGTGACGGGGCTTCTGGACCCGGTGGCCAACGGAAGGAGCCATCGGTCACCGGGCCGGTGCAGGCCAGCGAGGACGTAGGTGGCAGCTCTTCCCGGAGGGGCGGGTCTCAGGAGTGGCGAGTCGGGTGGAGGCCAAGCCAGCCAGGCGTCGGCTCCCCGGTCACCTCGCCCAGGTAGAGCACAAGGGTCTGGCGCCAGCGCTCCACCTCGGCGCGGTCCTCCATGAAAGCCGCGAACTCCTGCAGGTGAGCGTTGTCGTACTCCCAGATCGGCTCGCCGGCCGGGACGGCGTCGGTGCGCACTCCCCAGCCGTTGAAGCCAGCACTCTGACGCTCGGGCGAGAGCATCCAGTTGAGATAGAGCTTGGCCGCGGCCGGGTGCGGCGCGTGCCGGAAGATGGCCGCGCGCTGACCCCAAGCCAGGAAGGGGTGATCGCCGGTGGGCATTGCCCAGGTGCTGCCCTGCCCGCCAGTGGCCGCCCCACCGACACCCACCTGCTCACGGCCGGAGTCGGCCGTCTCGCCCGGCGTGTTCGTGCCGCGATGGAACGTGATCTGCTGGGCCGCCAGCGCTTCGAGCCAGCCCCAGCCATAGGTGTCGACGTACTTCTTGAACAGGAACAGCGAGGCGTCGTCGTCCCCGGGATGTGAGGAGGCGATCTGCCCCTTCCACTTCGGATCGACGAGGTTCTCGGGTGTCGCTGGGCCGCCACCGGGGCCGTACATGTAGCTGAAGGCGAAGACGTTGACCGCCACCCAGAACCCGTCCGGGTCCTTGAACATCTCGTGGACCTTGCCGAACCCCGCGGGCTTGTACTCCATCAGCACGCCCAGCCGCTTCCACTTTGGGAAGTCGAACGTCGTCTGCAGCTGGGTCACGTCCGGGATCGGGGTGCCGGTTGCCAGCTGCCGGTCGATGCGGACGTCGTGGTACTTGGCTGTAGTCCACAATCATGTGCAGGGTGATGTCGGGGAAGGCGCCGTTGAACGCGGCCAGGGTGCCGTCCCGCTGGTCGGGGTTGTCACCGCCCGCATGGACGGTCAGTACCCCGCCCTCGGCGCGTGCCTCGGTGTACAACTCGTCGAGGGACTCGCACTCCTCCGCTCCGTTCGGGCGCGGTGGGTTCGCGTGCGCTGCCGAGCGAGCCAATGCGGTCCCTCAGCGGCAGCATGGTGGCCCGGCGCGCTGGGCGCACGCCGAGGAGAGACGGCCCCGAAGCGGCGCGGCCTCGCTCCGACATACGGGCGCTTGCCGTGTCCCGGCCCGGCGGCCGACCTGGCCGGCAGCCGACCTGCCCTGCAGCACAGGCCCTGCGGACCCACCGGGCATGGGGACACGGCATGATCGGTGGATCGATGCCCGGAACGGTGGAGGAGCGTGGGGCTGTGGGAGAGCAAGCGGGGATCTCGTCGGCCAAGGAGGCCGCGAACAACGAGCTCGTGCTGGCCTTCGGCCGGTTGCAGGGCGCGGCGAACCGGCTCGGCTACATCCTGGGCCGGGCGCTGGAGGAGGAGTGCGGGATCACGCACCTGACGTTCGAGGTGCTGCTGATCCTGGGACGGGCGGGAGAGCCGGGGCTGTCCATGCGGGCCATCGGCCAGGAGCAGGTGCTCACCACGGGCGGAGTGACCCGGCTGGTTGACCGGATGGAGGCGGCCGGGCTGGTGGATCGGGCCGAGGACCCGGGTGACCGGCGCGGGCGGCTGGTACGGCTCACCCGACTGGGCGAGGAGACCGCCGCGCGCGCCGCCCGGGTGCATGTCGAGAACATCCGGCGCTACTTCCTGGAACCCCTGCCCGAGGCGGACCGGGAGCGGTTCGCGGAGGACCTGCGCATCCTGAGCCACGCGGCGCGCGACACGCTGCCGCGTCTGCCGTGAGCTGCGACCCGGCGACGGGTCTGATGTACTGACCGCGAATACCGAGACGTGGCCCAGGTCACACGGGCATGGAAATATCTGACTAGTCAGTTACTGTTTCGTCAGGTAAGTCGCTCGCACTGGGCGTCGCTGCACCTTTCGTTCTCTCGCGATTCCGTACTCGAAGGAGCACCCGTGAGCACCTTGGACTTCACCGTTCTCGACCTGGACTTCCCCGTCGGGAGCAAGAACAAGACCGCCACCCTGGTCACCGGCGAGCGCGAGGCGCTGCTGGTGGACGCCGGCTTCACCCGGGCCGACGGCCACCGCCTGGCGGCCGCCGTGCTGGACTCCGGTAAGGAGCTGACCACCGTCTTCGTCAGCCACGCCGACCCGGACTTCTACTTCGGCGCGGAGGTCCTCGCCGACGCCTTCCCGAACGCGCGGTTCGTCGCCACCCCGATCGTCATCGAGCACATCCAGCATTCCTACGCAGGCAAGCTCAAGGCCTGGGAGGCCCTGGGCCCGAACCTGCCCACCCGCCTGGTCGAACTGACCCCGCTGACCGGGGATCTCACCCTGGAAGGCCACCGCTTCCAGCTCAAGGGCGGCCCGGCCGAACTGCCCGACCGCCACTACCTGTGGCAGGCCGAGCAGCGCGCGCTCCTCGGCGGCGTGCTGCTGTTCCAGCGCGAGCACGTCTGGGTCGCCGACACCGCCACCCCCCAGCAGCGCGCCGCCTGGATCGCCCTGCTGGACGAGATGGCCGCCCTCGACCCTCAGCTTGTCGCCCCCGGCCACCGCCTGCCCGGCACGGCGGCCGACGCCACCGCCATCGCCGGCACCCGCGAGTACCTCACCACCTTCGAGAAGGAGCTCGCGAACGCCGCCGACGGCGCCGCACTGACCGACGCGCTCGTCAAGCGCTACCCCGACCACGGCATGCTGATCGCCGCCCAGATCGGCGCCAAGGTCGCCAAGGGTGAGATGAAGTGGGGCTGACCATGACGCACGAGAGCACCGACTTCGCCACCTCCACCGCCCCGGCCGACGTGGTCCGACGCCAGTACCTCGCGTCGGCTGCGGGTGACCTGGAAGCCCTGCGGGCCACCCTCGCCCCCGACGTGGAGTGGACCGAGATGGCTGGCTTCCCCCTCGCCGGCACCTACCGCACCCCCGAGGGCGTGACCGCAGGCGTTATGGAGCGCCTCGGCAAGGAATGGGACGACTGGACCGCTCACGACGACACCTACGTCGTCGACGGCGAGAACGTAGTCGTCCTGGCTCGCTACACCGCCGTCAACAAGGCCACTGGCAAGTCCGTCGACGTCCGCGTCACCCACGCCTTCGTCGTCCGCGGCGGCCGCATCGTGCGCTTCGAGCAGTTCGTCGACACCGCCAAGGTCCGCGAAGCGATGAGCTGAACAGCCAAGGCGGCGACGGGCGCCGCACGAACCGACCTGCGCTGGTTTGGCGTTCCCGTCGTGCGTCGATGACGGGAACGCCACCGTGAGCGAGGTAACGGCGTACCACGGCGCCCCTCACGCGGCGCGCCAAGCGGACGTCAGAGCCCTGGCCGAGTCGATGCCGTGCCGATCGTGCGGCGGTATGCGGTAGCGGGTTTGCACTGGCCTGCGGCAGTGGAGGCGGTCGAATGGACCGGAAGGCGGATCCTCCCGGAGCTTTGGAACGGGCTTGAGGCAGAGATCATCAACGCCGGCGGTTGCGCCCAGCCGTTCGGCGACGCGCGCCGCTTCGGCGTAGTAACTGTCGCACCCGGCGGCAGTCAGCGGGGTGGAGGCGAACGTCTGATAGCCGGTCAGAAAGCAGTGCACCTCGGCCGTGTGCACCCAGGTGAGCAGCTCCGGATCGTCGGCGCGGTAAAGACGGCCGTCCGGGGCGATGCCGTGGATCCGCCGGTGGATCTTCCGGACACTCGCTATCGCCCGCTCGGCCGCCTCCGTCGAGCCACCCGCCAGACCACGCTGGCCGGACCGAACAGGCCGGAGTCCCCGGCCGGCGGTCGTAGCGCGCTCCAAGTGCAGATCCCGCCCGTGCACGGTGGCGTTGATCTCGGCCAGCAGCCGCGCGCACAGCGCGGCGAGCGGCGCGCACCGCCCGGTCACACCGGTTCCCGGCCCAACCATGCCCATACCTCATCGCCCCCGGGCACCACAGTACGGACGGGCCCCGCAGCGGTGCGGGAGGAGCGCAGCTGTTCGTCCGAGTTCAGGAGTTGCCCGGCGAGAGCCTCCCGCTCCTCCGGGTCAGGCAACTCGTGGTGATCGTTTGGTGCGGCCGAAATCTCCGTCTACCGTCTTGCCACGACAGAGAACCAGAAGCGGACCCAGTCACGGGGCCAGCGATGTTGACCTACGTCGTCTCGTCCCCGGACACGGCCCGACCTACCTTCCATGCCGCGCCCGGTGAGCTGCGATCAGGTCGCGGTACCAGGCGTAGGACGCCTTCGGAGTACGGCGCTGAGTCTCGAAGTCGACGTGGACCAGGCCGAATCTCTGATGGAACCCCTCCGCCCACTCGAAGTTGTCCAGCAGCGACCAGGTGTAGTAACCACGTACGTCGACCCCCTCCGCGACCGCCGCCTCGACCGCGCGCAGGTGGCCGGCCAGGTAGGCGATCCGCTCCTGGTCGTCCAGCTCCTCGCCGTACGAGCAGCCGTTCTCGGTGATGGTGATGGGCGGCAGCGCCGCGCCGTAGCGGGCCTGCAACCCGGTGAGCAGCTCGCGCAGGCCGTCGGGGACGACCGGCCAGCCGAATGCGGTGCGGGGGACGCCCTCGATCGGGGCTTCGGTGAACGGGAGGCCGGGGTCGGTGGGGGCGGCGATGCGGGTGGGGTTGTAGTAGTTGACGCCGAGTCCGTCGAGTCCGGGGCCGGCGATGAGCTTGAGGTCGCCGTCGCGCACCGCGCCGCCGAGGTCCTCGCCGACACCGAACGCCGACAGGTCCGGGTAGCGCCCGAGCAGCAGCGGGTCGGTGAACAGGCGGTTGTGCAGGGCGTCGTAGGCGTCGGCGGCCGCCACATCGGCGGGGTCGTCGGTGGCCGGGCGGACCGGGGTAAGGTTGTTGGCGATCAGCACCTCCTTGCCGTGCTCGCGCAGCACTGCAGCCGCCAGCCCGTGGCCCAGCAGTTGGTGGTGGGCGGCCGGCAGGGCGTCGAGCATCAGCGCGTGGCCGGGGGCGTGGATGCCCAGGGCGTAGCCGTAGACCATGTGCACGAAAGGCTCGTTGAGCGTGATCCAGGCGGGCACGCGGTCGCCGAGCCGGCCCACGACCGCCGCCGTGTACTCGGCGAACCGGTACGCGGTGTCGCGGTCGAGCCAGCCGCCCGTCTCCTCCAGCGCCTGCGGGAGGTCCCAGTGGAACAGGGTCGGCAGCGGGGTGATCCCGGCCTCCAGCAGCGCGTCCACCAGCCGGTCGTAGAACGCGAGCCCCTCCTGGTTGACCGGTCCTGCGCCGGTCGGCTGGATGCGCGGCCAGGCGATCGAGAACCGGTAGCCGTCCAGACCGAGGCCGCGCATCAGGGCGACGTCCTCCGGATAGCGGTGGTAGTGGTCGCAGGCGACCGCCCCGGTGTGCCCGTCCCGGACGGCGCCGGGGCGGGCGGCGAAGACGTCCCAGACGGACGGGCCGCGTCCGCCCTCCTCGACGGCGCCCTCGATCTGGTACGCGGCGGTCGAGACTCCCCAGCGGAAGCTCGCGGGAAGGTCGAGTCGGTTCGGCACAGCCTGACTCCTTGCTCACACCAGCACGGAACATGAGGACAGCTCATGTTAGTCGGCCGCCACCGAAACACCAGACACAGCAGCGCAGTTCCCATCGGGAACTTCTCCGGAGCTAGCAGATCAGCCGACCGGCCAACGGTGGGACTGACACATGTCCACGAAGCCAGGCGGGGGAGTGTCAGCTTCTTTGTGTGTGGTCGCTGACCGTTGCTGTTTTCATTGTGCTGCTGTGACGCGCTCGCCGTAGAACGTGGCGAGGCTGTTGATCGCTTCCTTCCAGTCCCGGGTGCGGCCGGTGACGTTGGGCCGTCCGGGCTGGGGGTTGCGGATCATCAAGTACATGACCTTCAGGGCCGCTTGCTCGTCCGGGAAGTGCCCTCGCCGTCTGGTGGCCTGGCGGAAGCGGGAGTTGAGGGACTCGATCATGTTGGTGGTGTAGACGACCCTGCGATCCTCGGGCGGGAAGCGCAGGAACGTCACGAAGTGCTCCCAGCCCCTCGTCCACACCCCGACCATCGCCGGATACCGGGCGCCCCACTCGGTCTCGAACTCGCGGAACCGACTCTCGGCAGCCTCCTGTGTCGGGGCGGTGTAGACCTCCCGGAGCTCCTTGGCGATGGCACCCCAGTGCTTCTTCGAGGCGTATTTCAGGCTGGCGCGGACCATGTGGACCGCGCACAACTGGACGTCGGCCTGCGGCCAGATGTCGTTGACCGATTCCGGCAGGCCCTTCAGCCCGTCGCAGCACGCCACCAGGACGTCCTGGACGCCGCGGTTTCGCAGTTCGGTGAGCCAGGTCATCCAGGTCTTCGCGCCCTCACCGCCGGTGCCGACCCACATGCCCAGCACGTCCCGCTCGCCCTCCAGGTTGATGCCCACCGCGACGTAGACCGGCCGGTTGGCGACCGCCGTGTCCCGGATCTTCACCACGATCGCGTCGATCAGCACCACGGCGTAGACGCGATCCAGCGGGCGGGTCTGCCAGGCGGCGAGCTCCCCGGCGACCTTGTCGGTGACCCGGGAGATCAGATCCCGGGACACCTCCACGTCGTAGATCTCCGCGAGGTGCGCCTGGATCTCGCCGGTGGTCAGGCCCTTGGCATAGAGCGAGACCACGGCCTCGTCGAAGCCCTCCACCCGGCGGGAGTACTTGGGCACGATTCTCGGCTCGAAGCTTCCGGCCCGGTCGCGGGGAACCGCCAGGTCCACCGGGCCGACCTCGGTCAGCACCCGCTTGGGGCTGGTTCCGTTGCGCATGTTGCCCGAACCCGCGCCGGCCGGATCGCCCTTCTCATAGCCCAGGTGGTCGGTCATCTCGGCCTCCAGAGCGGCCTGCAGCACCTGCCGGGTCACCCCGGCCAGCAGCCCGCCCTCACCCACCAGGGACACACCTTCAGCCTGGGCCCGCTCCAGCAGTTCACGGCCCAACCGGACATCCAGGCCCTCTACCGGAGCCGGCTCCATGTTCCCCGGGCCCCGCGGGCCCGTCTGCTCTGCCTTCGGCATCGCTGATCCTCTCCGGCCAGGACACCCTTCGTCCCAGCCTTGCCGGATCACCGACCACACACAAACTTTCGTACAGTCCCACCACCTGGAGTGTGCCAGTGGATCGAGAACGTGCGGCTTTACGACGGCGCCCGCGCCCTGATCCTCTCCGGCCGGTGGAAAGAGGCCCACTCACACCTGCTCAAGGGCGACGGAATCGCCCGGCGCCTCTACGGCGGACGCCAGGTCGTCGTGATCGCGCTATCCACCAGCGGCGACACCGAAGGCGCCCTGCGGCTGCAGCGCCGCACCCCGCACGAGCAGCCCTGGGAGTACGCGGTCGCCGGAGCCCTCACCGTGCTGTGCCAGCTGATCGACGGCACACCGGCACCGGGAGAGGCAGCTGTGATGCTCGACCGGTACCGCCAACTGGCGCGCTCCGCCGAGCTGCTGGTGTTCGACACCCGGCTCGGCCTCGCCATTACTGACCTCGCCGCCGCCATCGGCGAGGAGGACCTGGCGGCGGACGCCGCCCGGACCGTCGCCGAACGAACTCTCCCAGAGCCCGGATGGCTACACCGCCCGCGAAGTCCTCGCCCACCCCACCGTGTGCGAGCGCCTCGCCACCGGGGACCGGTTCCGGCTCGCCGCAGTGGTCGAGACGGCCGGTCTCGGCCGCCCCGACCTGAGCAGTGAGGACCGAGGCCGGATCGCCACCGCTCTCATCCGCAGCCGACAGGTCATCACCCGCCATCTGCCCCGCACCACGTAATCCCCCCCGGCGCCGAGCTGCTGGTCGAAGGCACCTGCGGCCACGGCGGGCTCACCAGTGCCATGGTGGGTTCGGTGAGCCGACAGTGCGTGCAGCAAGCGCTCTGCAGTTCGTCGTGGTCGGCCCCACCGGCGGCTGACCACGCGGTGACGGACTGCCGGACGGGTCGGCGGTGCCCGCTCAGCAGATCCGGGGCAGCTGTTCCCCGATCGGCAGGTCGACCACCCGCGTGCCGCCGAGCCCGGTGCGGGCCACCACCATGCCGGGGTGCGCCTCCACCGCCTCGCCGATCACCACGGCGTCCCTGCCCAGGGGGTGCGAGCGCATCGCCTGCAGCACCGCGTCGGCGCTCGCGCGCGGAACGAACGCGACCAGCTTGCCCTCGTTGGCGACGTACATGGGGTCCAGTCCCAGTACCGCGCAGGCATTGGCCACCGCCGGCGGGACCGGGACGCGGCGCTCCTGGATGACCACGCCCACACCCGCCGCCGCCGCGATCTCGTTGAGGGCCGCGGCCAGACCTCCCCGGGTGGGATCGCGTAGTACGTGCAGGTCCGGCGCAACGGCGAGCATGGCCTCGACGAGGCTGCCCAGGGCCGCGCAGTCGCTCTCCAGCTCCGCCCCGAACTCCAGGCCCTCGCGCACACTCATGATCGCCATGCCGTGGACGCCGATCGCACCGCTGACGATCACCACGTCGCCGGGGACGACCCGCTGCGGGCGCAGGTCGACACCTGCCGGGATGAGGCCGATGCCCGCCGTGTTGAGGTAGATACCGTCGCCGTGTCCGGCTTCGACGACCTTGGTGTCGCCGGTTGCGACCTCGACGCCTGCGGCCCGCGCGGCCGCGCCGAGGGCCTCGGCGACGCGGGCGACCACCGACATCTCGACGCCCTCCTCCAGGATGAACCCGCAGGAGAGGTAGGCGGCCCGCGCCCCGCTCATGGCGAGGTCGTTGACGGTGCCGTTGACGGCGAGATCACCGATGCTCCCGCCGGGGAAGAACAGCGGCCGCACCACGAAGGAGTCGGTGGAGAACGCAAGACGCGCGCCGCCCAGCGAGACCACTGCGGAATCGCCCAGCTGCGATAGCACCTCTCCGCCGAACGCGGGCGCGAACACGTGGTTGACCAGTTCGGCGGACATCGCGCCGCCACCGCCGTGGCCCATCACCACCCTGGGCTGGTCACGCAGCGGGGCCGGGCACGTCCAGGCCATCAGGTCCGGGACCGGACGGGCCGTTGCTTCGGTGGTCTCAGGCAACTGGGCTCGCCTCCGGGCGGGAAGGAATGATGTCGAGCCGCCGGTAGAGGTGGTAGGCGGCACACGCTCCCTCGCTGGAGACCATGGTGGCGCCCAGCGGGTTACGGGGGGTGCAGGTGGTGCCGAAGGCTTCGCACTCGTGTGGTTTCAGCAGTCCCTGGAGGACCTCGCCGCTGCGGCAGGCGGCGGGCTCCACGGTCTCGATTCCGGACACCGAGAAGCGCTGCTCAGCGTCGAACTCGCGGTATCGGTCGGATAGTTGCCATCCACTGTCGGGGATGACGCCGATGCCGCGCCAAGCCCGGTCGGTGACCTCGAAGACGTCTTCGAGCATGGCCAGGGCGGCGGGATTGCCTTCGGTCCGCACCGCGCGCGGGTAGGCGTTCTCCACGGTGTGCTCACCGCGTTCCAACTGCCGGACGGCCCGCCGGACGCCCTCCAGGATGTCCAGCGGCTCGAAACCGGTGACCACGATGGGCACTTGGAACCGCTCGGCCAGAGCCGGGTACTCCCCCACACCCATCACGCTGCACACGTGTCCGGCCGCGAGGAACGCCTGAACCCGGCAGTTCGGCGAGCGCATGATGGCCTCGATCGCCGGGGGCACCCGCACATGCGACACCAGGAGACTGAAGTTGGGGATGCCGAGCCTTCGTGCCTGGTACACCGTCATTGCGTTCGGCGGGGCGGTGGTCTCGAAGCCGATGCCGAAGAACACCACCTGCCGCTGCGGGTTCTGCTGGGCGATCCGCAGGGCGTCGAGCGGCGAGTAGACCACCCGGACGTCACCGCCCTCGCTCCGCACCCGGAAGAGGTCTCGGCCGGTGCCGGGGACGCGGAGCATGTCACCGAAGGAGCAGAAGATCACTTCGGGACGGGAGGCGATCTCCAGCGCCTTGTCGATCACCTCCAGCGGGGTGACGCAGACCGGACAGCCCGGTCCGTGAATCAACTCCAGCTGATTGGGGAGGAGTTGATCGATGCCGTGCCGGATGATGGTGTGGGTCTGCCCGCCGCAGACCTCCATCAGCGCCCACGGCCTGGTCACGGTGGCGTGGATGTCGTCAAGCAGGCGACGGGCCAGCTCGGGGTCCTGGAACTCGTCGAGGTACTTCACTGCTGGGCCTCCTGTGCTGTTCCACCGCTGCCGGCCTGCGGGAATCCGCCCGCCTGTTCCCACGGGTCGCCGAACTCCTCCCGCAGCAGGCCGAGGCTCGCGAAGAGTGCGAGGGTCTGCCTGGCCGACTCCTCGTCCAGTCGCTGCAGGGCGAATCCCACGTGGACGATGGCGTATTCGCCGACCTGAAGGTCAGGGAGGTACTCCAGGCACACCTCCTTGACCACACCACCGAAGTCGACGGTGGCCATCCGGGTACCGTCGCGCTCCTCGATGTCCAGGACTCTGCCGGGCACCGCCAGGCACATGGCGCTCCTCCTCAGCGTTGGCGTTGTGGGTGCTCGGTCCGGGTACGGGCGGCGACCATGAGCTGGCCGAGTGCCAGCCCCCCGTCGTTCGGGGGAATCTGACGGTGCCGCAGGACGGTGAATCCGTCGGCCCGCAGTGTGCTGGCGCAGGCCGATGAGAGCAGGGAGTTGGCGAACACTCCGCCGGTGAGGGCGACGGTGTCCAGGCCGTACCGCTCGCGCGCGAGCCGGCAGGCCCGCCGGACGAGGCCGGCCACCGACGCGTGGAAACGGGCCGCGACGACCCCCGGCGGGACTCCCGCCCGCACGTCCGCGACGGCGGCCGCCAGTACCGGCGCCGGGTCGGCTGCCAGGGTGGGCCCCGTCCCGCCGAGGAGGAATGCGTACGCCCCGGTCTGCTCGGTCGCGGTCAGCGCGGCGGCCTCGAGCTCGATCGCGGCCTGCGCCTCGTAACCGGCGAGGTGGCAGACCCCCACCAGCGAGGAGACCGCGTCGAACAGACGCCCCATGCTGGAGGTGGGGACACAGTTGAGGCCGAGCTCCAGCTGACGGGCCAGCAGCCGCCTCTCCTGAGGCGGGCAGGCCACGGTGCAGGCGAGGTCCTCGGCCCAGTCGATGCCCGCCGCCCGCAGGTGGGCCAGCGCCATCCGGTACGGACGCCGTACGGTCGCGTCACCGCCCGGCAGCTGCACCTCGGCCAGGTGGCCGAATCGGTGGTAGCCGTCGTAGTCAGCCAGCAGGAACTCTCCGCCCCAGACCGCCCCGTCGTCCCCGTAGCCGGTGCCGTCGAACGCGACGCCGATCACCCGGTGCGAGCCGTCCAGGCCGTGTTCGGCCATCGCAGCTGCGATGTGGGCGTGATGGTGCTGTACACGCAGCAGCGGTCGGCCGTCGGCATGGCGCTGCGCCCACTGCGCGGAGCGGTACCGGGGATGCCGGTCGGCGGCCAGAAGCTCGGGCCTGACCCCGGTGATCGCCTCCAGCTGCCGCTCGGCGCTGCCGAACGCCTGCTGGGTCGCGAGGTCGTCCATGTCCCCGATGTGGGCGGACAGCCAAGCTCGCCGTCCTTCGGCGAGGCCGAACGTGTTCTTCAGGTCTCCGCCGACGGCGAGCGCGGCCCGTACCGGCAGTGGCAGTGCGACCGGCAGGGGTACGTAGCCCCGCGAGCGACGCAGCGTCAGCTGCTCGCCTTCGCAGACACGCACCACCGAGTCGTCGCACGGCACCTGGATCGGGCGGTCGTGCGTGAGCCAGGCGTCGGCCAGGCTGGCAAGCCGGTCGAGCGCCTCTGCGTCGTCCGTGACGATCGGCTCGCCGGACAGGTTCCCGCTGGTCATGACGAGCAGTCGGGGCCCCGGTGGGTCTCCGGGCAGCCCGAGCAGCAGGTGGTGCAGCGGGGTGTAGGGGAGCATGACGCCGAGGTCGGGACTGCGCGGTGCGACGGCCTCCAGCGCGTCGGCGCCCGGGCGGCGGCGCAGCAGCACGATGGGCCGGACACGACCGGTGAGCAGGGTCCGTTCCTCGGGGCTCAGGTGGACCAGTTGCTCGACGTCGGCGATGTCACGGGCCATCAGCGCGAACGGCTTGTCCCCGCGGCCCTTTCGGTGGCGCAGCCGGGCGACGGCATCGACGTCGGTCGCGTCGCACGCGAGGTGGTAGCCGCCGAGGCCCTTGACCGCGAGGATCGAGCCGTCCGCAAGGAGGCGGCGGGCCTCGGCCACAGGGTCCACCGCGGAGTCGGGCCGGGGGGACCGGCCGGGCTCCGGCTGCGCCACGAGCAGGCGCAGTCGCGGTCCGCAGGAGGGGCAGGCGATCGGCTGGGCGTGGAAGCGGCGGTCGGCCGGGTCCGCGTACTCGCGGGAGCAGTCGGGGCACATCGGGAAGCAGGCCATGGTCGTGTGGGCTCGGTCGTAGGGCAGGCCGGTGACGATGGTGAAACGCGGTCCGCAGTGCGTGCAGGTGATGAACGGGTGGCGATGGCGGCGGTCGGCAGGATCGGCCAGTTCGGCGAGGCAGTCGGCGCAGGTGGCCATGTCCGGGGAGACCAGCGTGCGGTTCCGGGCCTCCTGACGGGAGGTCAGGATGGTGAAGCCGCCGGCACCGACGGCTGGGACCTGCCGATGGTCGATGGACTCCACCACCGCCAGCGGTGGTGCCTCGGCGGCGATCCGGTCGCAGAACAGGCCGACGGCGGAAGGCTCGCCCTCGACCTCCGCGACGACGCCCTCACCGGTGTTGGTGACATGTCCGGCCAGGCCGAGTCCGGTGGCCATGGTGTACAGGAACGGCCTGAACCCAACCCCCTGCACGACTCCCCGAACAGTGACCCGGCGGCGCTCCGTCGCGGCGAGCGGCATCTGCAAGGCGCCCTCCCAACGGCCCGGCGGTACGTGACCGGGGTCGGCCCGGCCTGGAGCGATTGTCGTCCGCACCGGGACCGTCCACGCGCGGGCCCGGCCGCGGTGTCACCCGGAAGTGGGTGCCCCGTGAGCCCGTTCAGCGGTGCCCGCGCCCTTTCTGAGGGGTGCTCAGCAATCCTTTCCGGTCCGCTCGACGGTGAGGTCCAGGAAGTGCGCCGAGCACGAGATGCATGGGTCGTGGTTGCGGATCGCCCGTTCGCACAGGGCGGTCAGCTCGGCGTCGGTGGGGTCACCGTGCCGCAGGCGTTCCTGCACGATGCGGCGCAGGTCCTCCTCGATCGCGCCCTGGTTCTGCGCGGTCGGCGGGACGAGCACGGCATTGGTGACGGTCCCCTGCGCGTCGAGGGTGTAGCGGTGGTGGAGCAGGCCGCGCGGCGCCKCGGKGGCGCCGTGGCCGGTGCCGGCTCGCGGGGGTACGTCGACGTAGGGGCGGGGCGCGGGTTCGTAGGCCCCGATGATGCGCAGTGCCTCGTCGACCGCGTACAGCACCTCGACCGCCCGCACGATGATGCTGCGGAACGGGTTGCGGCAGACCGTGCCCTGGCGGGGGTCGCCGAGTCCGGCGTCCTGCGCGGCCTGGAGGGCGATCGTGGACAGCCAGCGGCCACTGACGGCATACCGGGCGAGCGAGCCGGTCAGGTGGCGGCGGCCGTCCAACAGTGAGTGCAGGGCGGTGGAGTGGGGCACCTGGCTCTCCACTACGTGCTCCCCGAACGTGTGGACCGCGAAGGTGCGGGTGGGCAGTGCGCGGTCGGATTCGGGCGGCAGTCCGGCGGTGCTCGGCGCGGGCATCACGGTCGGGGTGCCGGACTCGATGGCGTAGCTGCCGGGTTGGGACAGGGCGAGCAGGTCGTGGTCGCACCCGGCGTCGGGGAACTCGAAGCCCGCCACCCAGCGCACCGTCTGTGCTGCGTCGTTGAGGGCCCGGTGCAACCGCTCGGCCAGCGGCCGCAGTTCGGCCTTGGTCGGGATGCGGTGGAAGCCGCCGAGGCGGACGTTGACCGGGTGGATCGCCCGGCCGCCGAGCAGCTCCATGATCGCGTTGCCGGCCTGCTTGAGCCGAAGACCGCGTTCAACGTCGGCTCGCCGGGTGCGGGCCAGCTCGATGGCGCTGTCGCAGCCGAGGAAGTCGGGTGCGTGGAGCAGATGGATGTGCAGCGTCTGGCTCTCGATCCACTCACCGCAGTACAACAACCGGCGCAGAGCGGCCAGTTGACCGTCCACGACGACGCCGCAGGCGTCCTCGATCGCGCGGCAGGCGCTGAGCTGGTAGGCGACCGGGCAGATCCCGCACACCCGGGAGGTGATGTCGGGCGGCTCGGTGTAGGCACGTCCGCGCAGGAACGCCTCGAAGAAGCGCGGGGGTTCGTAGATCGCCAGCCGGGCCTCGGTGACCTCGCCGCCGCGCGTGTGCAGGTACAGCGCCCCCTCGCCCTCGACCCGGGCTAGTGATCCGACGTGCAGCACCCTGGAGCCGCGGTGGGTCACTGTTCCAGCTCCTTCCGGGAGGCCGCGTCGAACTCGGGGGCGGCGGTGTTGAAGGTACGCAGCACCCGCACCACGTCGAGGGTGTCCATCCCGTCGCGGCGCAGCAGGGGGATGAACGAGGGGAAGTTGGTGGAGTCGGAGGGGCCGAAGCAGCCGTAGCAGCCGCGTCCGTACGCGGGGCAGAGCGCGCCGCACCCGGCGTGGGTGACGGGACCGAGGCACGGCGTGCCGTGTGCCACCGTCACGCAGACCGTGCCGCGCTGCTTGCACTCGAAACACACGCTGTGTGCGGGCACGTCCGGCTTGCGCCCGGCCAGGTAGGCGGTGATGACCTCCACCAGCTGACCGCGGTCGATGGGGCAGCCGCGCAGTTCGAAGTCGACGGGAACGTGGGCGCTGATCGGCGTGGAGGTGGCGAGCGTCTCGATGTAGTCCGGCCTGGCGTAGACGACCGCCTGGAACTCGGCGACGTCCGCGTAGTTCCGCAGCGCCTGGACGCCGCCGGCGGTCGCGCACGCCCCGATGGTCACCAGGCGCCGGGAGACGTCGCGGATGTGCCGGATGCGGTCCGCGTCCTGCTGGGTGGTCACCGAGCCTTCGACCAGCGAGAGGTCGTACGGGCCGGGCGCGCTCGCGCCGGAGGCCTCCAGGAAGTGGGAGATCTCCAACTTCTCGGCAATGCCGAGGAGTTCGTCTTCGCAGTCCAGCAGGGTGAGTTGGCAGCCGTCGCAGGAGGCGAACTTCCATACGGCAAGTTTCGGGCGGCGTCCGGCATCGGTCGGCATGTCACAACTCCCGGACCATGAGGAGGGGTTGGGCGCGTGTCCAGCTGACGACGGGACCGTCGCGGCACAGCAGGAGCGGGCCGAGCTGGCAGTGCCCGCAGTGCCCGGTCCCGCAGTGCATCGTTCGTTCCAGCGAGACCCTGATCCGACCCGGGTCGACGCCCCGGAGCACCAGATCGGCGGCGGTGGCCCGGATCATCGGCTCGGGACCGCAGATGAACGCCGCCGCCGCCCGGGGATCGAAGGCGGCCCGGTCGAGCAGGGTCGTGACCACCCCGACCTCGCCCTGCCACCGTGCGTCGGGGCGGTCCACGGTGACCAGGACCCTCGCGGCCGCCTGCCAGGCGTGCGCCTCCTCGCCGTAGAGCAGCCCGTGGGGCTCGCGCGCTCCGACCAGGACGTTCAGCCGGCCGTACCGCTCGGGCGCGGTGAGTGCCTCACGTACGAGCGGGCGCAGCGGCGCCAGGCCGATGCCGCCGGCCACGACCAGCAGGTCGAGCCCGGCTGCTCCGGGCAGCTCCCAGCCGGTGCCGAACGGGCCGCGCACCCCGACCGTCCCGCCGGGCCGAATACCGTGCAGCGCGCCGGAGGTCGCTCCGACCGCGCGGACGGTGTGCGTCAGCCGGTGCCCGTCGATCCCGGAGAGCGACAGCGGGATGTCACCGACGCCGAAGGCGTACACCATCGCGAACTGCCCTGGCACGAAAGGCGGCAGAGCTGAGCGGACCGGCTCCAGGACGATCGTCGTGGTGTCGGGTGTCTCGCTCTCGCGTTCCACCACCCGGTACGGCACGGGAGGCGCGGCCGTTGCGGAGGCCGTCATCCCGCCTCACCGCCGTCCACGGCCCCGTACAGGTCGAGCAGGCGGGTGCGGGTGGACTTCAGCCGCCGTGCGATCACCTGCGCGACGCAGTTGGTCAGTGCCAGGCCGAAGGCGGGATCCTCCTCGCACGCGGTGCGCACGCGCCTCGCGTCGAACTCGGACGCCGGCACGGTGCCCCGGGTCTGCGCGCCGAGGTGCCAGCGGTACGGCTCGAACAGCCAGGACCAGCCGAGCAGGTCACCTTCGCCGAGCGTCTCCACGACGGCCGCGCGTCGGCCCGGGACGTGAATGTCGAGCGCGACGAGCCCGGACCGGATGATCCAGAACCGGTCGGCGACGCCGCCCTCCTCGAAGATGCGGGTGCCGCCGGGGAAGGAGACGTCGTGGGCGAACCCGACCAGCCGGTCACGGTGTTCGGGCGAGAGAGCGCCGAGGAAGCCGTGACGCAGGACGGTCACCGCGGGTCCTCCCCATGCTCCTGCTGCCCACGCTCCAGGTTCAGCGCGTGGGCCTCCTCGGTGATGTCGATGCCGACCGGGCACCACACGATGCAGCGCCCGCAGCCGACACAGCCCGAACTGCCGAACTGGTCGAACCAGGTGCCGAGCTTGTGGGTGGCCCACTGCCGGTAGCGGCTGCGCGAGGAGTCGCGGACCGGGCCCGCCTGCAGGTGCGAGAAGTCCAGGTCGAAGCAGGACTCCCAGCGCCGCCACCGCTCGGCGTGGTCGCCCGTCAGGTCCGTGACGTCCTCGGCGGTGGTGCAGAAGCAGGTCGGGCAGACCATGGTGCAGTTGCCGCAGGTCAGGCATCGCGCCGCCACGTCGTCCCAGCGCTCCGCCGTGAGCGTCTCACGCATGAGCACCTGCAGGTCCACCAGCGGCATGCTGCGGCCCATCCGGTCCGCCGCCTCGGCGACCCGCTCACGGGCCGCCGTGCGGGTGGCACTGTCGGCGGAGCGGCGCGGCAGCTCGGCCAGGACCGACTCCCCCTGCTCACTGC
Organism: Kitasatospora sp. P5_F3; assembly: GCF_054049135.1. NCBI lineage: Bacteria > Bacillati > Actinomycetota > Actinomycetes > Kitasatosporales > Streptomycetaceae > Kitasatospora > Kitasatospora sp. P5_F3. Next base: position 211,415 of record NZ_JBFUMY010000011.1, read on the forward strand.
CGGCCCGCACCAGGAACCGGTGACCGTCGGCGTCGAGCACCTCGGTCAGCGCCAGGTCGTAGCCGGGGCCCACGGCCGGCCCGGTTCCCATCGACACGCAGAAGCAGGTGGCCCCCGGCTCGGTGCACTCCACCGCCACCAGGAAGGCCCGCTCCCGGCGCCCTCGGTACCCCGCATCGGTGTGCGTTCCGCCGGTCAGCACCCGGTCCTGGATCGCGATGGCCCGCAGGTCGCACGGGCGCACGCCGAGGAACGCGTACGACGCCGGCGGTGTCCGGTCCTCGGTCACCGCCAACTCGCCGTCCGGACCCCGGTCCGCAGTCCACTGGCGCTCGCGCGGCGGATGCAGGAAGGTCTTCCAGGACTGCGGGCCCGCACTGTGTGCGAACGCGGCGCCGTCCTCGCGGGCGCACAGCCGGTAGACGCCGGCCTCCAGTTCGACCCCCCAGCCGTAGGGGAGCTCGTCGCCCCTCGAGAGCTCGGCCAGCACGATCGCCCCGTCGCGGACCGTCGGCCCCACCACCGTGCGACCACGACCGGCGAGGACCGTGATCAGCGCGTCCAGACCGTCCTTGTCGAGCACTGCGGCGGCGCCGCCGTCGTCCGCCATCGCCCGACCTCCCGGCTCGCTGATGCTGTCCCGGCCAGTATGTGCGCGGGCCCGCGGTCGGGCATGGGCCGCGACCGGCTCCGGTGCTCCAGGTGGCCCTGTCCTTGCCCCGTACGGACCCCGTAGCGGCCCGGCACGACTGCCGGGTGCACCAGGTGGGAAGGGCGAAGCACATGAACGTCGCCACCCGGATCGCCGTCATCGGTGTCGGAAACGAGTACCGGCACGACGACGGCGTGGGCTGGGCCGTGGTCAACCTGCTGGCGGACCGGGCCGAGGAACGGCCACTGCCGAGCGGGACCGCCCTGTTGGTGTGCGACGGCGACCCCGCCCGGCTGATCACCCTGTGGGAAGGCGTCGACCTCGCTGTCGTGGTGGACGCCGCACACTCCCATCCGGGGCGGCCCGGCCGAGTACATCGCCTGGAGCTGAACGGCGGCCGGCTGTCCCGGCCGGTCGCCGCGACAAGCTCCCACGGGCTCGGACTCGGCGAGGCTGTCGAACTCGCCCGCGAGCTGGACCGCCTGCCGGGACACCTGGTCGTCTACGCGGTCGAAGGAGCCGACATCAGCCTGGGTACCGGCCTCTCCGCCGCGGTCGCAGCCGTCGTCGAACCGCTCGCCGACCGGATCGAGGATGAGCTCAGGGCGCACCGCGATCGGGTCGGCCCTGGTCCCTGATCCGCATGCGGGGCCAGACTTGAGGTCCGTACGGTTCGTATCGATCAACAAGACCTCGGACCGCACCGCGCCCTGGCCGAACCGCTGGAAGGACGGCTTCCGACATGACCACGCAAACTGGACAGGCCCGCACCGGGCGGTGGGCCCTTCGCCTTGACCTCTTCGAGGAGGGTGACCTCACCAAGGTGCACGCCGTCCTCGATACCGGAGACAACACCCTGGAGAGCCGCACCACAGCCCAGCGCAGTCCGCACGACGCGCCCGTACCGGAGATCGGCGACGAGTTCGCCGCCGGACGCGCCCTCGTCGACCTCGGACACCAACTCCTCCGTGCGGGGACGACCGACGCGGCCGCGAACGACACTCCCTTGCACGGCTGACTGGCCTGCTCAGCGGAGGTGGCAGGCGGGGACGACGGTGCCAAGGCGGCGGCCCGTGACGGTGTCCGGGCGGATGGTCGCCCCATCGCAGCCAGGAGCAGAACGAACTAGCGTCAGTTGCACGGCGGTTCGCGACGGGCCCGGCTCACGAAATCATGCAGGCCCGCCACTTCCAGCAGCTCACCTCACGCAGATGCCCGGAGTTCGGAGGAGCAGGCCATGAGATACCCCGTCATCGTGGGAATCGACGGTACGGACGCCAGCCACGACGCCGTCGACTGGGCCTCGGACGAGGCCGGTCTGCGTCGTGTCCCTCTGCACGTCCTGCACGCCTGGCTCGGCGAGACGCTGACCGCGCCGCCCGGGCAGGAGATCAGGCTCACCCGGGATGCCGGTGAGGAGGTCCTCGAAGCGGCGCGCGAACAGGCCAGGATGCACCATCCGGACCTCACGGTCACCACCCAACTGGCGGACGACTACGCCCGCGACGCCCTGCTCGCCGTGTCGGAGGAGGCGGACCTGCTCGTACTCGGGGCGCGCGGCTCGGGCGGATTCTCGCGTCTGCTGGTCGGCTCGACGAGCCTGTACGTCTCCGCTCACGCCCTGTGCCCGGTCGTCGTGGTTCATCCCCCCGACATCCGTTCGACGGTCGGCGGCGTGCTGGTGGGCGTGGACGGCGAAACCTACAGCGACGGCGTACTCACCTTCGCCTTCGAGGCCGCCGACAGGCGGCACCTGCCGCTGCACGCCGTCCATGCCTGGAGCTATCCCCTGGTCAGCGGGCCGGGTCAGGCATTCCCGGCGGTGTACGAGGAGGAGCACATCGCCGCCGAGCGGGAACGGCTACTGGTCGAGGCACTTGCGGGCAAGCGCGAACAGTACCCCGCTGTCGAGGTGACCGAAGTCGCCGTGCGCTCCGGCGCGGCACAGCTGCTCGTGACTCTCTCCGAAGGCAGTCAACTGGTCGTGATCGGGCGCCACGGCGCGGTACGCGGGCCCATGCGGCGGCTCGGCTCGGTGAGCCAGGCCGTCGTACAGCACGCGCACTGCCCGGTCGCCGTGGTCCCGGTGGGATGAGGCGGACGCACGCCCGGACTGACGACGCGGGGCGCGGTCGGGAAACACGGGAAGCGAGCCGGGCGCCTTCAGCCGGTACCGTAACCTCCCCCGCCGGGGGTCTCGATCACCAGTACGTCCCCTGCCTCGAGGTCGGCCCGGTCGCAGCCGTCCAGGCGCAGGACACTGCCGTCGGTGCGCTGCACCCGGTTGGCTCCGAGCGCGCCGGGCGATCCGCCGGCCAGGCCGTAGGGCGCAACCCGCCGGTGGCCTGACAGCAGGCTCACCGTCATCGGCTCCCGGAACCGGATACGGCGGACCGCCCCGTCGCCTCCGTGCCACCGCCCCGCCCCGCCGCTGCCGTGCCGAACGGCGAACTCCTCCAGCAGGACCGGGAGGCGCCATTCGAGCACCTCGGGGTCGGTCAGCCGGGAGTTGGTCATGTGCGTCTGCACCACGCTTGCTCCGTCGAATCCGTCGCCCGCTCCCGAGCCGGAGGCGACCGTCTCGTAGTACTGGTGCCGCGCATTGCCGAAGCTGACGTTGTTCATCGTGCCGGAGCCCTCGGCCTGGACGCCCAGCGCCGCGTAGAGCGCGCCGGTGATGGCCTGCGAGGTCTCGACATTCCCGGCGACCACGGCGGCCGGATAGACGGGGGCGAGCATCGAGCCCGCCGGGATGACGATGCGGAGCGGGCGCAGACAGCCGTCGTTGAGCGGGATGTCGTCGGCGACGAGCGTGCGGAAGACGTAGAGCACGGCGGCGGTCACCACGGAGGACGGCGCGTTGAGATTGGTGTCGAGCTGCGGCGAGGTTCCGGTGAAGTCCACCGTCGCACTGCGCTGTTCACGGTCGACGGAGATCCGTACCGCGATCACCGCACCGGAGTCCGTCTCGTAGCGGTAGGCGCCGTCGTCGAGGGAGCCGATGACGCGGCGGACCGCCTCCTCGGCGTTGTCCTGCACGTGCCGCATGTAGGCCTGCACGACGTCCAGGCCGAAGTGGTCGATCATCTTGGCGACCTCGTCGACTCCCTTCCGGTTGGCGGCGATCTGCGCCCTCAGGTCGGCGAGGTTGGTCGCCGGGTCGCGGGAGGGATAGGGCGCCTCGGTGAGCAGCCGCAGCGTCTCGGCCTCGCGGAGCCTGCCGTTCTCGACCAGCAGCCAGGTGTCGAAGAGGACGCCTTCCTCGTGGATCTCCCGGCTGTCGGCCGGCATGGAGCCCGGGGTGAGCCCGCCGATCTCGGCGTGGTGACCGCGGGAGGCGACGAAGAAGAGGATCCGCCGGTCGTCCGTGTCGAACACGGGGGTCACCACGGTGATGTCGGGCAGGTGGGTGCCGCCGTGGTAGGGGTCGTTGACCGCGTAGGCGTCGCCGGGCTTCAGGCGGTCGGCCCGACGGCGGATCACCTCCTTGACGGTGGTGCCCATCGATCCCAGGTGTACCGGGATGTGCGGGGCGTTGGCGATGAGGTTGCCGTCCGGGTCGAAGAGCGCGCACGAGAAGTCCAGCCGCTCCTTGATGTTGACCGACTGCGCCGTGGACTCCAGCCGTGCGCCCATCTGTTGGGCGATGGCCATGAAGAGGTTGTTGAAGATCTCCAGCAGCACGGGGTCGGCCTCGATCCCGACGCCGGCCTCGGTGCGTGCGGTCACCCGCTCCGCCAGCAGGTGACCGCTCGGCGTCATGGCCGCCTGCCACCCCTCGTCCACCACCGTGGTCGCGCCGGACTCGGCGATGATCGCCGGGCCCGTCACGGTGTCGCCGGGCCGCATCGCCGTCCGCTCCAGCAGCGGGGCCTCGCGCCAGGCCCCGCTGGTGTAGAGCCGCACGGTGGCTGTGGTGTCGGCCGGGTCGGCCACCGGCGCCCCGAGGTGGCCCAGGTCGGGCTGCTGGGTGAGTCCGGTCGCCTCCACCGAGAGGGCCTCGATGATGATCGGACGGTCCATCAGGAACGAGTAGGTGGCGCGGTGACTCGCCTCGAAGGCGGCGGCCATGGCGTCCGGCTCCGCCAGTTCGACCGCGACGGTGGTGTCGGTACCGTCGTAGCGCAACTGCGCACGGCGGACCACCCGAATCCGCTCGGGTGGTGTCCCTTCGTCGAGCAGCTCCGCACGCGCCGCCGATTCGAGGTCGTCGGCGACGACCTCGACCCGCTGCATCGAGGCCGGTTCGAGCGGACTCTCCACGGACTGCTCGCGCATGACCGTGGTGTCGGCGAGGCCGATGCCGAGCGCGGAGAGCACCCCGGCCATGGGAGGCACGAGTACGCTGCGGATGCCCAGCGAGTCGGCCACCGCGCAGGCGTGCTGGCCGCCCGCGCCGCCGAACGTGGTCAGCACGTACCGGGTGACGTCACGGCCCTGCTGCACGGAGATCCGCTTGACGGCGTTGGCGATGTTCACCACCGCGATCCGGAGGTAGCCCTCGGCGACCTGCTCGGGCGGGCGCCGGTCACCGGTGCGCGCACGGATCTCGGCGGCGAGCTCGGCGAACCGCCGACGCACCAGGTCACCGTCGAGTGGCTGGTCCCCGCCCGGGCCGAACACCTGTGGGAAGTGTGCGGGCTGGATGCGGCCGAGCATCACGTTGGCGTCGGTGACGGTCAACGGGCCGCCGGCGCGGTAGGACGCCGGGCCCGGGTCGGCGCCCGCCGAGTCGGGGCCGACCCGCAGTCGGCTGCCGTCGAAGTGCAGCACGGAGCCGCCGCCGGCTGCGACGGTGTGGATGGCCAGCATCGGTGCGCGCAGCCGTACTCCGGTCACCTGACTGGTGGACACCCGCTCGTACTCTCCGGCGAAGTGCGACACGTCGGTGGAGGTGCCACCCATGTCGAAGCCGATGACCTGCTCGAAGCCGGCGAGCTGCGACATCCGCACCATGCCGACGATGCCGCCGGCCGGGCCGGAGAGGATCGCGTCCTTGCCACGGAAGTGGCCCGCCTCAGCGAGGCCGCCGTTGGACTGCATGAACATCAGGCGCACGCCCCGCAGTTCTTCGGCGACCTGTTTGACGTAACGGCGCAGCACCGGGGAGAGGTAGGCGTCGACCACGGCGGTGTCGCCGCGCGGCACCAGCTTCATCAGCGGGCTGGCCTCGCTCGAGAGCGACACCTGCGGGAAGCCGATCTCCTCGGCGAGGCGGCCGATGGCCTGTTCGTGGTCGGGATGGAGGTAGCTGTGCAGGCAGACCACCGCCACGGAGCGGATGCCGTCCTCGTGGACGCGCCGCAGGTCCTCGCGGAGCCGGTCGAGATCCGGCGGGCGCAGCACCGTGCCGTCCGCCGTGATCCGCTCGTCGACCTCGATCACCCGCTCGTAGAGCGGTTCGGGCAGGATGATCCGGCGGTCGAAGATGCGTGGCCGGTTCTGGTAGCCGATGCGTAGGGCGTCGCCGAAACCGCGGGTGATCACCAGGGCGGTCCGCTCGCCTTTGCGTTCCAGCAGGGCGTTGGTGGCCACCGTCGTGCCCATCCGCACCACGTCGATCCGGGCCTCCGCCAGAGGCCGGTCCGCGGGCAGGCCGAGCAGCGCGCGGATCCCCGCCACTGCGGGATCACGGGTGGGGCCACCGCTCCCGGCCGAGGCTCCAGGGGCACGAGGGGTGTGCGACAGCAGCTTGTGCGTCGTCAACCGGCCGTCCGGGCCCAGGGCGACGATGTCGGTGAAGGTGCCGCCACGGTCGACCCAGAACTGCCAGCCCTTGTGTTCCACGCCCGGCTCCCTCCGCTGCCCGGCGCGATGGCCGTTTCCGCAGCGTGTCGTGGTCGAGTATCCGACCAGGCGATCAGGCATCGCAAACGCGACATACTGGGACGTGTCTGCTTCCTCCGGATGGAGGTGAGGGGTCATGGCAGCCACCACGGTCGGCGTCTACCGGGAGACTGCGCCGGGTGAACGGCGGGTCGCGCTCGTCCCCGACCTCGTCAGCACCGTCAGAGCCCTCGGTCTGGACGTCATGGTGGAGCGCGGAGCCGGCGTGGCGGCCTGGTTCCCCGACGACGACTACGCCAGGGCCGGCGCGGACCTCGTCCCGCGCGGCGAGTTGTTCCGCCGTGCGGACGTCCTCGTCGGGGTCCATCCGCCCGATGCCCCCGCCCCCTTCCGGGGCGGGCAGGCACTGGTGGCCCTCCTGCGGCCGACCCTGAACCCCTTTCTGATCCGCCACTGGGCGGACGACGGGGTCACCGCGATCAGCCTCGACCTGGTCCCGCACGCGCTGAGCGGTGCGTACCCGGTGGACGCCGAAGCGTCGCAGGCCAGGATCGCCGGTTACCGGGCAGTGCTGCTCGCGGCCGGTCTCCTGAGCCGGTGCCTGCCACCGTGGGGCTCGGCGGCGGCGGTCTTCGAACCCGTACGGGTACTGGTCGTCGGCGCCGGAGCCGCCGGCCTGCAGGCGATCGACACAGCCCGCCGCCTCGGTGCGGTCGTCCACGCCCACGACCTACGTCGCCATCCGCGGGAGGAGATCACCGTCCTGGGTGGCACCTTCCTCGATCTCCCCGGTCTCTGGCCGGCTGCCGGCGACGCGGAATTCGCCCGGACCCTCGACACCGAGCAGGCCACGCTGCGCCGGGGCCTGACTGCGGTGCTCCCTCTCTTCGACATCGTCATCACGGCCGTCGAGCGCCCCGGCCGACCCGCGCCGACCCTGATCACCACCCGGGCGATCCGGGCCATGCGCCCCGGCTCGGTCGTGGTGGACGTGACGGCCGGCCCACTGGGCGGGAACGTCGAGGCCGCCGAGCCGGACACCACGACCCTGATCGGTGACCAGATCACGGTGATCGGCGCGGGCAACCTGCCGGCACAGGTCCCGACCACCGCGTCGACCGCCTACGCGCACAACGTCGCCGCGCTGCTCGAGCACCTCACGCACAGGGGATCCCTGGCGATTGACCCCGCCGATCCCCTGCAGGCCGCGATCGTGGTGACCCATGACGGCAGCGTCCTCCACGGCCCCACCTGGCAGCTGATCCTCGACGCGATCGCCGTGGCCGGTCTGCCCTGAACCGACCGGACCACGTTCGGGACGATCGGGGCAGCGGGCCCGGCGGTCGGTTCAGCCGGTCGTCCGGGAGTCGGTGAAGAGGGCCGTGTGGCGGGCGATGGACACGGCGTGGCTCGCACATCGCTCGTAGCAACAGCTCAGCAAGGTCGCATCGGCGATGTCACCGGGCTCGCCCTGGTCACCTTCGGAGAGCAGTTGCTGATACAGCAACCGCTGACGCTGGGCGATCTCCTGCACTCCTCCGAGAAGGTCGGCGACGGCCTCAGATTCCGTGGACTCCAGCGCCTCACCCGCCTTGTCGACCATGGTCAGGGCGAGACCGGCCATCCCCCGCAACGGGAGCCGCAACCGGGCCGGCAAAGGCTGCTTCGACTGCCGTGCCCAGGCCAGCTCGACCAGCTGTCGGGCAAGCGCCGCCAGGCATTCCACGCCGGTGCCGACGTGGACGCCGACGACGATCGCGCGCAGGTCCGCCGCCGGCGAACCGTCCGGCAGCACGGCCGAAGCGTCGACCTCGATCTGCTCGCGGAGCTCGTACAGCGCTTTCTCTGCGGTCGTCGCGCTGTCAGCGGCCGTGTCGGCTGTGTCGAGCAAGGCAGCAGTGGCTCCGCCCAACGCCTCGCGCACGAGCCGGATCATCCCGGCCAGGTCTCCAACCAGCCGACCGGACCGGTACTGCCCGGTCTCAGACATCCGCCAACTCCTGTTCCAGGACATCAGCCCTTCACCGACCCGTGCCCGCCCGGTGGGGCCTCTGCCGACCGTGCGGCCGCCTGAGCGGGCTCCGTGTCACACACTTCCCTTAAAGTCTCCCACCGCTCCTGCGGACGGCAATGTGCAAGGTGTCGAACGGTCCGGACCAGCGAACCTGCAAGATGGGCTGTCGGCTCTCGCCAACCCTCCCGCTTTCCGCCCTCACCCCCCCCCCCGCAGAGTGAGCCGCACAGGACGAGCACGACACCCCGGCACCACCGGTACTCGGTCGCGAGGCGGACCACCCGCCACGGCTCACCGGTACTCGCACACTCAGCAGTACTTCCACCGTCTCGCAGTGGATGATGCGGCACAACCCACCCCCCGGCCCCACGACCCGCTGCTCCCGCTCGGCGGTCGGTGCGGCATGGTCGACGATCCACGCGGGGGTGGTGGAGGTGCGCGGCGGGTTGCGCCGACATCAACGTGCGCAACCTCGCTCGGTGGCGCCAGGCCGGGTGTCGACGGCTCGGCCACGGCCCAGATGTCAGCGCAGGTGAGCGTCCGGGCCGACGGTGCCGATGCGACGGCCGGTGATGGCGTCCGGCCGGACACGTACCCACAGCGGGCGGCGTCCGCCGGCCCACGGTTCAGGCCCGTGGTCGGCCGCGATCCGCCGGACCGTTTCCGGGTCGTCGATGTGCTCGGCGGTGCCGGTGATGAGCACGCTCCATCCCGTGCTCAGGTGGTCGTCGACGCGGTCGACTTGGAAGGAGACCCCCGTGCCCGGCGCGGGGGCGGCGGCGCCGTCGGGGTCGGTACGGTAGACGATGGTTCGCGCGTCGACGGCGTAGTTGACCGGGAGGACCGTCGGGCCCGGCTCGGTCGGCAGGGCGATGCGGCCGACCCCTCGGGTGCCGAGCCGGTCCCAGCATTCGCGGGTTGTGAGGTGGACGAGTGCGGGCCGCGCTCGTGGCGGGCTCTGCCCGGGCGGCGGGTCGCTGCGGCCTTCGAGCAGCTCCTCGTAGGTGAGGTCGAGTGCGGCGGCGATGCGCAGGATCCCGCCCCGGTCGAAGTCGGGTCCTGCCTTCATCAGGTGCTGAAGGTAGGACGGGGCCATGCCGACCCGGGTGGCGAGCTCTTCCTCGGTGAGTTCGAGTTGCCCCTGCCGTTCGGCGATGCGTCTGGCTACGGCGGCCGGGTCAGGTAGAGGTACGGCGGGTGCGGCGGGTGCGGCGGGTGCGGCGGGTGCGGCGCGGTCGGCTGGGCGGTTCATGGTGGTTCCTCCTCCCCCGGCTTGGGCGGCGGCTCCAGCGCTTCTCCTCCCAGTGTTCGCCGGCAGACGGCGATCGGCATGGCGCCGAGCGAGCCCTTCCGTGGTCCGACCGGCCCTGGCTGCTCCCGTCGGCCACGCGGGGCTGCGGCCCCGGTGCCTAATCTGGGCAGTGGTATCCGACGAAATGCGGAGGGAACCCGTGGGCGGCGCAGCGAGAGTGGGCCCGCTGCCGCGGCTGCGCCTCGACGACCTGCTGGCCGAGCTCCAGGCGCGCCTGGACGCCGCCCGTGGCACCCGGGACCGGGAGCTGGCGGAGCGGCGCCGCGATTCCGAGCAGGTCGCCCTCTTGCAGGAGCGTGACCGGGTCACCCGCGACCTGCACGACCCCGCCATCCAGCGGCTGTTTCCCAGCGGGACGACCCTCCAGGGTGCGACCCGGTTCATCGAGCACCCGGAGGCCACCGACCGGGTGCTGCGTGCGATCGACGACCTCGACGAGACGGCCAGGACCATCCGCGCCACCATCTTCGGCCTGCGGGCCCGCGAGACGGGCCCCGCCGCAACCGGCCTACGGGCCCGAGCCGTCGAGGAGGTCGAACGGGCAGCCGGTCTCGGCTTCGCGCCGGGCCTACGGATGACGGGCCTGATCGAGTGACGATGCCACCGCAGGTCGCGGACGAGGTGCTCGCCGTCCTGCGGGAGGCGTTGTCCAACGCCGCCCGGCACGGGAGTCCGTCCGCCGTGGAGGTGTCGCTCGTGGCCGGCTCCGAACTGGTCCTCACGGTCACGGACGACGGAATCGGCCTCCCGGCGGACGGGCGTCGCAGCGGGTTCGCCAATCTCGCCGAGCACGCGGCGATGCTCGGCGGCGGCTTCGACGCGCACGCCCTACCCCATGGCGGCACGCAGCTGATCTGGAGGGTGCCGCTGCCTGCCGTATGAGGCTGGCGGGTCTCAGTCTGCTTCGATTCTGCGTGCGTACGGCGTTCACCGCACAGGGCCGGGCCGGGGAGCACCTGCGCCCGGATGTCCCGGCGATCGGGGCCCAATGGGCCCTGCCCGCCCGGCCGTCGCCGGTGGCACGATGAGGTACCGGCCCGTGAAAGTGGGAGATGGCCATGCTGCGGCAGTCCGAGTGGCGGCGGCCGGCCGCCGAGGGAGTGGGCACGTTCTTCCTCGTCCTGGTGGCCGCAGGGGCAGGTGTTGTCGATGCCGTCACCGGTGGAGGCGTGGGACCGTCGGCCCGGGCCGTCGCGCCGGGCCTCATGGTGCTCGCCCTGATCTATACGCTCGGCGAAACATCCGGCGCCCACCTCAATCCCGCAGTGACGTTGGCGTTCGCCGCCCGGGGCCACTTCCCGTGGCGGCGCGTCCCGGCATACCTGGTGGCGCAGCTCGCCGGGGCGCTCGCAGCGACCGGCCTGCTACGGGCACTGTTCGGCAGGAGCGGACAGGTGGGCGCCAGTCGACTGGGGCCGGGCGTGGGATGGGGCACGGGGCTCGTGTTGGAGGTGGTGCTGACCTTCGGTCTGATGACGGTCATCCTCGGCACGTCCTCCGGGGCCCGGAACATCGGCCACAACGCGGCGATCGCCATCGGCGGGTACATCGCGCTGGCCGGGTTGTGGGCGGGGCCCGCGTCCGGTGCCTCGATGAACCCGGCCCGGAGTCTGGCACCGGTGGTGGCCGGTGGTCACGGCGGACCGCTGTGGATCTACCTGGTCGGGCCGCTGGTGGGGGCCGCCCTCGCGGTGCCGCTCGCCGGGATCCTGCGCGGCCCACCGAGCGCGGTGGCCACCCGCGCGGCACAGGGCACGAGCGGTGACGGCCCGCCCCGGCCGGGCAGCGGGGCCGCCTGACACCCGGCCCGACGCATCAGACCGGGGTCACGAGCCTGACCTCCGCGTCGACCACGCCCGGTACGGCACGCACCAAGCGCTCCAGCACCGGCAGGGCCGACGCGTCGGGCATAGTCCCGGTCAGGGTGATCCGTCCTTCCTCAGCGCGAACGTCGACAGCGGAGGCCTGTGCGGGCTTCAACACTGCGAGGAGTTCGAACCGGACCTGATCGGCGAGGTCCTCGTCGGTGCGCAGATGGACCTTGAGCAGGTCGCTGCGGCTGACGATGCCGATCAGGCAGTCCTCGGCGTCGACCACCGGAAGGCGCTTGAAGTGGCCACGGGCCATGGCCCTGGCGGCCTCGGCGGTGGGACTCTCGGAGTGGACGGTAACGGCTGGCACGGACATCATGCCGCTGGCCCTCAGGCCTTCGGTGCGGCCCTTCTCGCGGTCCTCGGCGGCCAGCAGGTCCGCCTCGGAGACCACCCCGACCACTCGACCGTCCCCGGCCAGCACCGGGACGGCGCTGACCTTCCAGCGCTGGAGGGTCTCCAGGATCTCTTCGAAGGTCGCGTCGCGGCCGACCGCGACAACCGCATGGGTCATCACCTTGCCGACGGTGTTCCATTGAGTGGTCATGATGTGCTCCGGAGCGGGTGGATCGGTGGGGTTTCGGGGACCGGCCCGGTCTCGTGGAGCGCGCTCCACGAG